>DHWS01000165.1 GCA_002413305.1 Actinobacteria bacterium UBA5176
GATCTGAACGCATACCAGCAGGCGGTCCGCGATGCCAGTGCCAAGCTGGCACAGGCCGCGCAACTTCAGGGCGGCGGTACCACCACCACGACGGGCCCTCCGACCTCCGCGTAGGAGCGCGCGCCGAATTGAACGCCGCAGGTCCGCAAGTACGCGCCTTAGCGAAGCGGGAATGACACGCTGACCGCGGCGGGGGCGACGATGCCCAGGTCGCCAGGGCCCACCGGCCCATCCGGCAGCACCGGGGGACCGAAACGGGTCACCAGGGCCCGCACCGCCTCCTGGAGCTCGAGCCGGGCCAGTGGCGCCCCGACGCAGAAGTGCGGGCCCCATCCGAACGTGACGTGGGTGTCGGCGTTCGGCCGCTCGATCCAGAAGCGGTCGGGCTCGTCGTAGGTGGCGTCGTCGAGATTGGCGGTGAGGAACGACGCCACCAGCCGACCACCGGGCTTCAGGGCCAGCTCGCGGTGCTCGAACGGCTCGACGACCTCACGGGTCATGCCCGGCACGATCGGCCGCAGGCGCATGACCTCCTCGACCGCACCGGGGATGAGCGAGTGGTCGGCTGCCAGCCGATCCCACTCGGCCGGGTGCTCGGCGAAGAGCACGACCAGCGCGGTGAGCTGGCGGCGGGTCGTCTCCGAGCCGGCGAACACGAAGCCGGTGATGACGTCGACGATGTCGTCGTCGCTGAGACGCTCGCCGCCGACCTCGGCCTCGGTGAGCCGGGTGACCAGATCGTCGGCCGGCTCGGCCCGCCGCTCACTGATCAGCCCGAGGCTCCACTCGCGCATCTCGGCGCAGGCCGCCTCAACCATGGTGATCTCCTCGGCCGTGAGCGGCGTGGAGAAGGCGGCGATGACCGCGTTGCCCCAGTCCGCCAGGCGGTCACGATCCGACGCCGGCAGCCCAAAGAGGGCGGCGAACACCTCCGGCGGCATCGGGGCGCAGAGATCGGCCACCAGCTCGCACTGCCCGCCCCGAGCCGCGATCTCGCCGGTCAGTCTCTCGGCGATCGTGGCCGCCACCGGTCGGATCCGCTCGATGCTACGGGGCGTGAACGCCGCGGCCAGCAGCCCCCGGAACGCCCGGTGCTCCTCACCGTGTCGGCGGAAGAGCGGGGTGAGCTGGCGCGCCGCCCGCTCGGACAGACCGCTGGCCACCATGTCGGCGGTGAACGACCGCGGCGAGAGGCGGCGGTCCCGCATCACGTCCCGGACGTCAGCGTGGGACAAGACGATGGGCAGCGGCGCCCCGGTAGCGTCGATCGCATGGGTGCACCACGCGCCCGCCGCGCTCCGACGCAGCTCGGCGGCGCCGTCGGTCAGGTAGCGGTCGAGGTCCAGGTCGACGATGCCGCGTCCCGTACCCGCTCCCTCGTCCACGCCCGGAGTGTAGGACCGGGGGCGACCGCGGCGCCGCGGCGGTGCCCGGGACGGCAACCCCCGATCAGCGTCAGCGTGCCCCGCGTGGTTGCCGGGACGGGACGCTCACTGCATCTGGAGCTGGGACACCTCGGCGGCGACGGTCTCGGACCAGACGACGCTTCCGGCGGTGAGTCTCATGTCGAACTCCAGGTAGGCGCCACCGAGGAACGTGTCGACGTCGAGGCGATGGACCGGGTCGACCCCCGAGCGCGTCGGGTAGGTGATCGACGCCGGCCCGGTGAAGCGGAGCTGGTCGCCGAAGGCGTCGGCGCGGACGGCCAGATCGCAGTTCCACCGGATCAGCTCGTGGACCTGCGTCGCGCCGGGAGGCCCCGGGAGGTGGCGCAGCGAGAAGAAGGGCGTGCCCGGGGGGAGGAGGGAATCGAGCAGGTCAGCTCCGAGTCGTTCGGCCGGCGCCACGATGATCTGGGCCAGTGGGCAGGCCGCCGGGCGCGCGAGCGAGCCGACCACGGCCTGGCCGGTGACGTCGACGCCGATGGAGGCGAGCTTCTTGGGGGCGCCCAGCACCTCGCGGCCGGCGGTGAGCGCGGCGTCGTTGGTGACGTAGATGTACGGGATGTACATGCCCGCCACCCCGTCGTCGTCGACGACTCTCAACAGGGAGACGTATTCGCCGTACGGGCCGATCGTGCTGGCGCCGTAGTCGGCGATGAGCACCGCCCCGAACGCGGGCGTGTCGAGGTGGAGGCCGCGGGGCACGAGGTCGGCGATGTCACCGCCGACGGTGAACGTGGCCATCACGGCCTTGCAGCCCCAGTACTCGATGCCGCGGTCGGGATCCATCTGGAACAGGGGGGCATCCAACGGCGTGCTTGTCCAGGTCACCATGTCGCCATCATCTCCTCGAGGTCGTAGGTTCCGTGCTCGTAGTTCTGGATCAGGTCGCGGGCGGCGTCGAGGGCGAGCACCTCAAGGGTGCCGTCCTCGATGAGCAGGCTCCGGGCATCCCGGAACAGCTTCTCGATGAGCGAGTCGCGGCTCAGGCCTTGCGCCCCGAAGACCTGGAGGGCGTCGTGGGCCACTTCGTAGGCGGCCCGCTTGGCGAACACCTGGGCCGCGCGGGCGTGGCGGGGCGATGCGCCGAGCGCCTCGGGGCTGGCGCCGGGGAGGTTGGCCTGCGTGTGGTTCAGCGCGGCCCGTGAATAGGCGCGGGCGGTTTCCACTCGTTCAAACATGGCGTAGAGCGTCAGCTGGATGTTCTTGTGGCGGGCCAGCGGACCGCCGCCCTGGACCCGGGTGCGGGCGTGAGCGAGCGCCTCCTCGAACGCGGCCCGCGCCACCCCGACGGCCACGTTGGATATGACCGAACTGGTGAGGCACAGCAGCTGGTCCTCGAACGGGGGGTAGAGCGGCCCGGGTGGGATGAGGATGTTGCGCTCCGGGACGAAGACCTCGTCGAAGAACAGTTCGCCCTGGGGGTCGTCCCGCACGCCCATCATGTCGGCCGGCGGTCCCCGGCGGACCCCGGGGTCGTCGAGGTCGACGATGGCGAAGAGGCTGTGGGCGAGATCCCCCTCGCGGCCCGCCTGGGCGTGGACCGCGGCGTGGGTGGCGATCGGCCCCGAGCTCACCCAGGCGGACTTCTGGCCGCGGAGGAGCCACCCGCCCGGAGCGGGCTCGGCGACGAGCTGGGCTCGTCCGTAGGAGGCGGACTCGGTGTCGCGGATCCCGATGAAGTCGCTGCCGTGGTCGGGCTCGGTGATCGCCCAGCAGCCGTGGAAAGCACCGGTCTCATCGTCGACCCACGGGACCATCAGCTCGGCCTTGAGCTCGTCGCTGCCGAAGTTCGAGATACACATCACGGGGAGCATGTCGACGAGGAACGCGGTGGCGAGACCCAGGCTGCCCCACCCCAGCTCCTCGAGCACCACGGACTGGGCGAGTGCCGGGAGCCGCTCCGATGGACCACCGGCTTCCGGGGCGAGGAAGAAGCGGTGGTAGCCCAGCGCCTTGAGCGTGGCCATGGTCGTGAAGAACGGGGAGCCAGGGGCGATGCGCTCAGCCGGCGTCATCCGGTCGAGGGCCCACGCCGCCGGCCGGAGCACCTCGACGGCGATGCGGTGCGCCTCATGGCGCAGGAGCTCCTCGTCCTCCCCGTTCTCAGCGATCCGACCGATGAGCTGGTAGAGCCGGACGGTTTTCGGGTTGGCCAGCTGGGCCACCTTGTCGGCCATGAGCGCCTGGATCATTTCGGGATATCGCGCCGCCATCAGGATCCAGGCATCTCGCTCGGGCTCGATGATCGCCTCCGGTGCACCGGTGGCACGTAGGCGGTCCAGGTAGTCGACCACCTCCTCCGGGAGAGCCAACGAATCGCCGGTGCCCAGCTGCGCGATCCGCCGGCGGTGCTCCTGGAGCGCGCGGATCTGCGCACGGAGCTGCCGGTCGATTTCGGTGGTCGCGGCGGCGAACGTCTCGGGGTCGGCGTCGAGCAGCTCGCGGACCCGGGCCAGCGGGACGCCGGCCTCGGCCAGGGTGCGGATCCGGATGAGTCGCACGACCGCGGCGGCTTGGTATGTCCGGTAGCCGGAGGCGTCGCGCTCCGGCTCCGGGAGCAGTCCGATCTGGTGGTAGTGCCGCACCGCGCGGATGGTCACTCCGGCGTAGGACGCCAGCTGTCCGATCATCAACATGGTGTCAGCCTGCCCGAACGAGACACATCATCAACTGATCTTGCGATGGTAGATGCCGATGGCCAAGGCGTACGCGACGCTGAGAAGGCCGAGGCACCAGGCGAGGGC
>DHWS01000151.1:0-190 GCA_002413305.1 Actinobacteria bacterium UBA5176
ACGCCGATGATCGGCCGCGACCGGGAATCCTCGGTGGGCGTCGGCACGCTCGAGCGGCTGGGCACTGGGCAGGGTGGGATCGTCTTCGTCACTGGGGAGCCGGGCATAGGGAAGAGTCGCCTGGTCGCCGAGTGGAGAGCCGCCGCCGGAGACGTCCGATGGCTGGAAGCGCGGGGTCTCTCCTACAGGT
>DHWS01000151.1:418-750 GCA_002413305.1 Actinobacteria bacterium UBA5176
ACGACACCGATGGGCGCGTTCCCTGAGCTCTTGGCCGGTCTTGCGCCGAACGGCGCGGCCGCCGACGGGATCGCGGCGGCGCTGGACGCACTGCTCGGGCCCCAGGCAACCGACAAGGCTCCCTACCTCGCGGCGCTCTTGGGCGTCGAGGGGCCAGCGACCGCTGCCCTCCGTGAACTCGCTCCGGTCGCGATCCAGTTCAGAACCGTCGAAGCGCTCGGATCTGTGCTCGCCGGCGCGGCCCTTAAGGCCCCGCTGGTGGTGGCGCTAGACGACTTGCACTGGGCCGACGACAGCTCGTTACGTGCTATCGAGCGGTTGCTCCCGCTCGC
>DHWS01000151.1:959-1223 GCA_002413305.1 Actinobacteria bacterium UBA5176
ATCGAGCGGTTGCTCCCGCTCGCAGAGCGCTACCCGATCCTCTTCCTGCTAGTTCTGCGGAATGACCCCGCGCTTCCGGCGTTCGAGCTACTCGCGAGGGTCGAGCAGTTCTCGCCTCTCGACGTAGAGGTGGTGCGGCTGGGGGTGCTGGAGCGAGGTGCGGACCTGGCGCTGCTGTCGGCGCTCGTAGGTGAGGATGTCCTTCCCGGCCCGCTGGCGGAGCGCATCATCGAAACCTCCACCGGCAACCCGCTCTTCATCGAG
>DHWS01000151.1:1337-4890 GCA_002413305.1 Actinobacteria bacterium UBA5176
GGCAACCCGCTCTTCATCGAGGAGTTCATTCGCTCGCTCCAGGACGGCGGAGCGCTGGTGCAGGATGGATCCTCCTGGCGCTACGCTCATGACGTCGACGTCGACGTCCACGTGCCGGCGACCGTGGAGCGCATCATCGTCGCACGCATCGATCGGCTCGCCGACCGGACGCGCGATGCGCTGACAGCGGCGTCGATCCTGGGGCGTCGCTTCTCCGACGAGCTCCTGACCATGATCATGGATGAGGGATCGGAGGTGCCCGCGGCCCTCGACGACCTGATCAGGGTCGATCTGGTGCGACCGGAGTTCGGTCCGTCGGGAAGTGTCTTCGTGTTCAAGCACTCCCTGATCCAGGAGGCGGCCTATCAGACGCTCCTGTTGAAGCGACGCCGCGCGCTCCACCTTCGGGCGGCCGACGCGTTGGCCCTGGGGGACGGAGCGTCGGAGGTGCGACTGGGCGAGCTGGCGATCCACCTTCAAGGTGCGGGCGAACGTGCCCGCGCCCTCGACTGCCGGTTGCGCGCAGCTCGAGCCGCGATGCGAGTCTCGGCCCTCGTAGAGGCCCGCGCGCATCTGGACATAGCCGATGACCTCAGCGCCGAGCTCGAGGTTGCCCGCGATGACCGGGTGGCGGTCGAGCTCCATCTGCTCCGGGGGACGGTTCGAGGCCGCCTAGGCGATTTCACCGGAGGGGTGGCGGATCTCGAGGAGGCGCTGAGTGCAGCGACCTCCGCGGAGGACGACGAGGCTCAGATGCGTGTCCTCGCGGAACTCGGATCGTTGCGGGCCGGGTCTTCGGACTACCGGGCCGCCATCCCCAATCTCGAGGGAGCGTTGGAGCTGGCGGAACGACTCGAACGGCCACGTGACATCGCCGGCACCCTGAGCCGCCTGTCGATCGTGCGCACCAACCTGCTCGACCTTAGAGGTGCCTTTCTAGCCGGAGAACGAGCGCTCGACGTCGCGCGGGCGAGCGGCGAGGAGGAGGCCGTCGCGGAGGCACTCGATGCCATCGAGGTGGCGTCGGTCATGATCGGGGACTTCGACCGAGTGGAGGCCTTGGCCGACGAACTCTCAGCCATCTATCGTCGGCGCGGCGAGATGTGGTACCTGCAGTACGCCGTCTACCAGTCGTTCTGGGGACCGCTCGCTCATGGGCATTGGGACACGGCGTTGCAACGCCTCAGCGAGGCGGAGAAGATCGCCGAGGGCCTTCACGACCGAGGGGTCCTTCCCCTATACCTGGCGAGCCGTTCATGGTTGGAGCGTAGCCGCGGCTCCTATGGCGAGGCGCTCTCCCTGGGACGGCGGGCCGTCGCGTCCGCGGAGGAGCTCGGGCATCTTGAGTGGCAGGCGTGGGGCAAGTGCGTCGTCGGACGCACCCTTCTCGAGGTGGGAGGGGGCGTCGATGCCATCCCAGTCTTGGAGCAGGCGTTGGAGACCGCGACTGACTGCGGCTCCATCCTCCTGCAGGTCCGCGCCGGCGGGTTTCTGACCGTCGCCCTCCTCGGCGCAGGAGACGATGACCGGGCGTCAAGGGTCGCGGAAGCCGAGGTTGACCGTCTCAATCAGATCAGCGTTCCCGACGGCGGCGCCTACCTGCAGGGAGCCGAAGGCGTGCTCGCGCTCGCGAGCGCGGTGGCCAGGCTGGGCGAGTCCGATCAGGCCGAGGCCCTCCTGAACGCGATCGTCGAACCGGCCGAGCGCTGTCGTTGGATCGAGGTCGCCGCCGAGGCCCACCTCATCCGGGCTCGCGTGCTGATGCAGGATGGCGTCGTCGACGATGCGAAGATCTCCGCGGAGCGAGCGCTGGCGCTCACGTCCGGGGGCGTGGGGCCCGGGGTCGCGTGGCGGACTCACGCCCTCCTCGCTAGGCTTGGCGACGGAGATTCCCACACCGCTGCGGCCCAAGAGATCGTAGAGCGTCTCGTGGACGCGGCCGCAGACGCCGACGTTGACGAACCCCTGGCGGGCTGGTTGACGGAAGCGCTAAGGCAGACACTGGAAGGAGGAGCGTCATGGGTGTGAACGCCTTGCATCACGTGCTGATCCGCGTGCAGGACCCCGAGCGATCGCGTCGCTTCTACGAGGACGTCCTCCTCCTTCCATTCATGGAGATCCCCGTCGGTGCCGACATCAGCTCGATCTGGGAAGGTCGGCCTGGGTCCGGCACGCTGCTGGCCACGCAGGTCGGCTCCACCTTCGTGATGCTCGCTCCTCCGCTCGAGGGAGCGGATCCCGAGGATCGGTTCGACGAGCTGCGGATCGGCGTGGACCATCTCGCCTTCGGTGTCGACAGCCGTGACGACCTCCGGGCGCTGCTGGAGCGACTTACCGAGGCGGGCGTGGCGACGGCGGGGATCGAGGACGACTCCGTGCTAGGGAACCAGTTCGTTGGCTTCAGAGATCCCGACAACGTCCAGTGGGAGTTTTGGGCCGCATGAACCCCCGTCGAGGGCATCCTCGACTTGTGGCACCGAGAGCTCATCAGGAGGAAGTATCGGATAGGCATGGCACTGACTCGACCCTGCTTGACGGGCATCGTGGCTCAGTCCGTCACCGCATAGGTTGCGCGATCATGTCTGGAACCTCACGGAGATCGCCGCTCTGCTTGACCAGGACGTCGATGCAGGCGGAAGCGATCCCGAATCCCCTCACCTGGCCGATGGCGAGCGCTCGACCGATCGGGTCATCGGCTGCGTTGCTGAGACGGTGGTGGGCGGCGATCGCGAGGTCGGAGGGCGGCCCGGCCGTCGCGGTGTGGCTGGCCTCGCTGCCCAAGCCCGAGGTGTGCACGAACTCCATGTGAAAGGTCTCGACGGGGAGGGGGGCGTGTTCGGGGGGGTATCGGGGCTCCTCGAATCAGACCCACCGGCCTCGGTGGTCAGGCTCACGCCTGCCGGAGCGGCCAGCGGCTACCGGGGCTGCCAAGTGCCTGCCCCGACATATGCGGCGCCACGGATGACAGGGAGGGGGACTAGTCTCGAAGTGAGCACAGGGGCGAGAAGAAGGGTGGGTACATGAAGGTCCTGGTGGCGTACGAGTCACGGGGTGGCCGGACGAAGCGAGCTGCGGAAGCCATCGCGGATGCAGTCCGCACGTCCGGACTCGAAGCCGATGTTTGGCCCCTCAAGGAGGCGGAGCCCGATCAGGTTCGGGCCGCGGACGTGTTGTTCGTCGGCAGCTGGGTGGAGGGATTCCTGTTCTTCGGCGTGGGGCCGGCCAAGGCGGCCCGGCAATGGGTGGCAGGACTGCCATCGCTCTCCGGCAAGCACGCCGCCGTGTTCTGCACGTACGCACTCAATCCCCGGGGCACCCTTGCAGCCCTTGGGTCGGGCCTCCGGGCCAAGGGCGCCTCGATTGACGGTGAGGCCGCGTTTCACCACCGGCGACCGACCGAGGGGTCCGCGGAGTTCGCCCGCCGTGTTCTGGCCGCCGTGCTTGGAGAACCGGCCTGACCAGCGGGCACGGCGGGTCATGGCGGAGGAATCCCTGAGTCGGGTCGTCGAACGCGCAGGCTCTACGCGCCAAGCCCTGGAGGCGAACCGCACGC
>DHWS01000069.1:0-423 GCA_002413305.1 Actinobacteria bacterium UBA5176
GGAGGTCAGGCCGCTCGGCCGTGTTCTCCGGCGTCTGCAGGTCATCGATCCGGGAGAGGCTGACAAGCGCTTCGGCACGAGCCTGAGAGGCGCTGGCGGCACGGTTCATGCCTGGGCCGCGACCGAAGTCCATCCACGCCACCTCTACGAACGTCCCGTCTGCTGCATAGAACCGCAGGTCGAGCCCTAGGACTACCCGGCCAGACTCAGCGAGCGCCCTGATCGCGTCAGCCGCATCTTCGTCTCTCCAACTCACCTCACCGTTGGCGTGGACGCGGGCCGCCCGGCGCAGCACCTCGTTCTCCTGCTCGAGCAACCGGTTCCGCTTCTTCAGATCCCGGATCTCGGCGGCCTCGGCCTGGGTGATGCCGGGGCGAACGCCGTCCTCGACGTCGGCGACCTTCAACCAGCGGTGCAGGCAGG
>DHWS01000069.1:536-5914 GCA_002413305.1 Actinobacteria bacterium UBA5176
CCAGCGGTGCAGGCAGGACTCCGAGACGCCGAAGTCCCTGGCGATCTGGGACAGCGGAGCCTCCTGGCGGCGGGCCACGGCGATGACGTCGCGGCGGAACTCCGCGGGGAACGCGGTAGGCATGGTGACCGTCCTTCCCGTGAGGTCCATCCTCACAGATCAGGAGTCAACCAAACCTGGGGCAGTCCCAACCTACCCAGTCTGGTTCGTGTTGCCTGCCGCGCAGGACGGCTATGACTCCCACCGCTCGAAACACCTCAACGGCCACTTCTTCGAGCGGTCTTCCGACCGCGCCCTGGCGGTTTCCCGCGAGCGTGCTTAGAAGTGCCTAGGAGCCGATCTAAGCGTCGATCTGCTACGGGGGGTTAGCGACATACCGGAACGCGTTTTCGGCGAGATTTTTCCGCTTGGTGACCAGGCGTTTTGGATCGGCCGGCGGCTACGACGGTCTGAAACGGACCAGTTCCCGAGCACGCGTCTACAGGTGGAGCTCCACGCCCTCCCGCCAGACGATCTCGACTCGGTTCTCATCGTCCGAGGCGGATCCTTGCGGGGCGACCTTGACCGACTCCACGAGCCCTTCGACCCAGGCGCGGTCCTCGACCGGATTCGACTTGGGGGGATTCAAGGCCAACTCGCGCAGCTTGGCGAAGTCCATGAGGGGTCGCTCGATGCTGTCTTCCATCTGCTGATGGATCGCGTCCCGGCGGGCGGCTAGGGGTTCGTGCCCGGACCGGATTGCGGACGGCGGGAGACCGGCCTCTGCTGCGTCCCTCGCCCACACCTGGATCGCCTGCTCCGCCTCCGAGAGCCGCTTCAGCAGCTCGGCTTCGATCTTTGATGTGTCCGCGATGCCCTCGATCTCTCGGGTTGCGACGGCGCAGCGACGGAGGACCAACTGCTCGACCACGTCGGCTGGAATCACGGTCCGGTGGGCGTGCTTGCAACGGTACCGGCGGGTCCCCTGTCGGGGCTGTCCGACCATCGGCTTGCCGCAAACTCCGCACTGAAGGAAGCCGGTCAGTAGGTACTTGTCGCCCCGGGGAGTCGCTGCGTCCCGGTTCGTCTCCAGTACCGCGAGGACACGCTCTCTGTCCGCGTGAGTGAGGATCTTCCCTTCGTGCCAGTCAGCGGCGAGGACGTCTCGAAGCGACGTGCCGCTCCAGTCGCTGCCCCGCTTTGTCTTGAGTCCGCGCCGCGTCCAGTCCCGCGCGATTGTCTTCAGTCCCTCTCCAGCGAGTACTCGGTTCGCCGCCTCGCGGATCAGCACCGCCTCCGTTTCGTCTGGAACGAGTTGCCCGTCCTCCTGCCGGAAGCCGAACGGCACCCGTCCTCCGGACCACTTGCCCTCATCGCTGACCCGCTTGAGGCCTAGCTTGACGAACTCCGACTTGAGTTCTGACTCCAGCTCAGCCAGCGACCCGATGATCGTCGCCATCATGCGCCCGGTCGCTGTGCTCGTGTCAGACCCCTCTGAGACGGAGGCGAACACGGCGCCGTTGTCCTTGCAGAGCTCGACGAACGCGTGGAGCTTGCCCACGTTACGTGCCGCCCGACTAACCGCGAAGACGATGACCGCGTCGACTTCTCCCCGAGTAACGGCCCGCTCCAGTGCCGTCCAGCCCGGACGCTCCTTCCCGCTCCACGCGCTGATGCCGTGGTCGCTATACACGTTCGAGTCCGTCACGTCCCAGCCCTTCATCGTGGCGTAGGCCCTGCACCGCTCCTCCTGCTCCGGGATCGTCTCCTGGCCTCGGGTCGAAACGCGCGTATAGATCGCCGCCCGGGACCCCGGCCCCGTCTTCCTCTGACTCATCGCCTCTCCTTTCCTCCGGGGCCCTCGGGGGCCCAGGTACATAGTAGCATGTAGACCTTCGCCTACATCGCGTACCGGCTCCTCGGGAGGTAGCCCGACCGACGTGTCGTACCCGGGTGCTACCCTTCTCACCAGGTGGGACGGTTCAGCCAGACGGTGCGGCTCCGCACGGAGGAGATCGAGCTCCAGACCCTCAGCCAGCGGGCGACCCTCTCGTCACAGACCAAGGGACGCGAACGCGAAGAGGACCTCGATCCCATCCGCACCGCTTTCCAACGAGACCGGGACCGCATCGTCCACTCCAAGGCGTTCCGCCGGCTCAAGCACAAGACGCAGGTGTTCATCTCGCCCGAGGGCGACCACTATCGGGTTCGCCTGACCCACACGCTGGAGGTGGCCCAGATCGCCCGGACGGCCGCCCGCGCTCTGCGTCTGAACGAGGATCTGGCCGAAGCGATCGCCCTCGGCCACGACCTCGGCCACACGCCTTTCGGCCATCTCGGCGAGGAAGCTCTGACGCCACTCCTCGCCCGGCCGTTCCGGCACAACGAACAGAGCCTCCGCGTGGTCGACCACCTCGAGAACGACGGGCGCGGCCTGAACCTGACCTGGGAGGTTCGGGACGGCATCGTGAACCACACGTGGTCCATGCCCCTGCCGTCCACCCTGGAGGCCCAGATCGCCCGCTTCTCCGACCGCATCGCGTACGTCAATCACGACGTCGACGACGCGCTCCGGGCAGGCATCCTGTCGCCGGGTGATCTGCCGGAAGCCGCCATCGGCACGCTGGGGGCGACCCACGGCGAACGGTTGAGCCGTCTGGTCGCCGACCTGGTCGACACCAGCCACGACGGGCCGGAGATCCGGCTGTCCGATGCGTTCCTGGAGGCGCTCGACGTCCTGCGGACCTTCCTCTTCGAGCGGGTCTACCTCCGGGAGGACGGCAGGGCGGAGCAGGAAAAGGCTGTGGGGCTGGTCAGGTCCCTCTTCGCGTACTACCTTGGACACCCGGAGGCGGTCCCAGCCGAATACCTCGGTGCGCCGGGCGACGCAGCCACGCATGTGGCCGACTACATCGCCGGGATGACGGATCGGTTCGCGCTCCGGACGTACGAGCAACTCTTCCTTCCCCAGGGGTGGCTGCTCTAGGGCCGCACGCGCGGGGCCCACAGCGAGCGGCTCGAGGGGAGCGAGGTTGGCAGGGAGCATCCGACAAGAGGACGTGGTTGCGGTCCGGGAGCGGACCGACATCGTCACGGTGATCTCGGGCCACCTTCAGCTCAAGAAGTCCGGCCGGGACTCCATGACCGGGCTCTGCCCATTCCATCCCGAGAAGACCCCTTCCTTCCACGTCAGTCCGAGTAAGCAGCTCTACCACTGTTTCGGCTGCCACGAAGGCGGGGACGTCATCCGTTTCCTCGAGAAGGTCGAGAACCTCTCCTTCCCGGAGGCGGTCGAACGGCTCGCCCAGCGGGCCGGGATCACCCTCCGGTACGAAGGTGAGACCGAGGGCCGCACGCGCGAGGTCGGCCGCCGTCAGGCCGTCCACCGCGCTCTCGACGAGGCCGCCGGCCTGTACCAACGGATGCTCCTGGACGGTCGCGAGGCGACCGAGGCCCGCCGGTATCTGGACGAGCGCGGCATCGGGGCGGAGAGCATCGAGCGGTTCGGCATCGGCTACGCGCCCGGCTATCCCGACTACCTGCTCCGGCGGCTGAGCAAGACGTACTCGCCGGAGCTCTTGGTCGAAGCGGGCCTGGTCGCGCAGGACTCCGCGGGCGCCATGCGGGACCGGTTCCGGGGGCGGGTCATGTTCCCCATCCACGACGTATCGGGGAACGCGGTCGGGTTCGGCGGACGGCTGCTCGGCGGGGACAAGGCGCCGGCGAACGCGCCGAAGTACCTGAACTCGCCAGAGACCACCGTGTACCACAAGGGCTCCCTGCTGTACAACCTCGGCCGTGCGAAGGCCGACATCACCGCTACCGGCCGGGCCTTCATGGTCGAGGGCTACACCGACGTGATCGCGCTGGACCAGGCTGGGATCCGGAGCGCCGTCGCGACCTGCGGGACCGCACTGGGCGAGGAGCACCTCCGGCTCCTGTCCCGGTTCGCCGACCACCTGATCCTCTCGTTCGACTCCGACGAGGCCGGCGCCAGGGCGGCCGAGCGGGCGTTCGCGTTCCACGAGAACTATCCGGTCGACATCGCCGTCCTGGTCCTGCCCGAAGGCCAGGACCCCGCCGACTTCGTCCTGGCGAACGGGGGCAGGGAGGAGGCCGGGCGGGCGTTCGAGGGGTTCACCCGGGCCGCCGTCCCCCTGGTCGAGTACATGCTGGGCCGCAACCTCAAGGGTCGGGACCTGTCCGACGTCGAAGAACGCGCCCGGGCCGTCCGTTCGGGACTCCAGATCGTGGCCGGCCTCAAGGAACAGGTCCGCCGCCACGAGTATGCCCGCGTCCTGGCCGGCAAGGTGGGCGAGCCGGAGATGAGCGTGATGCTCCAGCTCGAACAGCTGCTTGCCGGGACCGGCAACGGAGGATCGCAGGCGCCGGACCGCGCCCGCCGCACGCGGGTCCCTCCCGAGGAGGAGGTCGAGTGGGAGGTCTTGAAGCTCCTGGTGCAGGCCCCCGACCTGTGTGCGTCACGGCTTACCGTGGCCGACGCCGAACGGTTCGCCAAGCCCACCCACCGGAGGGCGTTCGAGCTGATCGTCGAACAGCCCCACGGGCAGCACGCCTCGGCGCTGGTCGCGCTGGCTCACTCGAAGAGCGAAGCGCTGGGGCGGGTCTTCGCCGCTCTCGCGGTCGAGCCGCTCAAGTCCGAGGAAGGCGAGCCGACCGCCGACTACGCGGAGCGGTACCTGCTGCGACTGGAGGAGTTCGCTCTCAAGCGGCAGGCCGACGTGCTCCGCAAGCAAGTGGAGCGCATGAACCCATTGAAGACCCCGGCCGACTACGAGGCCATGTTCGCGCAGCTCATCGCGCTGGAGGGTGCCAGGCGGCGGCTCAAGGAGCAGGCCGAAGCCGTGGGCTCGATCGGGTAACGGCCGAAGATTCCTTCGAACGGGGGCAGGAGGCGAGTCATCTGGGAGACTGTTCCGTACCATTCCACGGGAGCCCATGGCGACGACGCATGTACGTAGCAGCGGCATGACGCAAAGCGGCAACCTCGCCCATCCATTGCCGGTCGAGACGGAGGATCCGCTCGGGCCCGAGGACGAGGTCGTCGTCGGCCGGCCGGGTGCCGCACCCGCGTTCAGCATCGACGAGGCGAAAGAGCTGATCGCCGCCCGGGGACGCGAGCGCGGCTTCGTCACCTCCGAGGAGCTGCTCGAAGGCCTCCCGGTGGAGGACCTCACCCCCGAGCAGGTCGAGGACTTCCTGACCCAGGTCGAGGACCATCTCCGCCAGGAGGGCATCGAGGTCATCGAGGTCCCCGGCGACGAGGAGAGCGAACCCGAGCTGGGCGGCATCCGCCTTCCCCGCGACGACGAGCTCCTGAAGGCGCCCACCAACGACCCGGTCCGGATGTACCTGAAGGAGATCGGCAAGGTCCCGCT
>DHWS01000085.1:0-4138 GCA_002413305.1 Actinobacteria bacterium UBA5176
CTGGCTCCGGCGTCGCCCCTTCAAGGAGAGCTTCTTCCAGAGACGTGCTCGGCTCCAACCATCCGCCTTGTATGGGAAGGGTGTCGAGGCGGGTTCTCACGAGCGGCATGCGAAGAAGGTCGGGCACCTCCTCCAAGTCCGTGAACTGCCAGCCATCGGGCTCGGCCAAGCCCCCCGCGAGTTCCGAGAACCCGAGGACAATCACCCTCACCCCAGAGGCCGCGATCTTTCGCACGGGCTCGGCGAATCGACTGGCGTCGTTGGAGGCCACTACGAGAGTGGAGGCTGCCGTCGCGGACTGGCTCAGGTACTCCACCATGGCCTCGTCGATATCCGAGCCGCCAACTCTTGGCCGGGCGAACACACGGAAACCGATGCTCTGAAGGAAGGTGATCCACCCAAGAAGCGCTTGCGGCCGTTCGGCGGGGACATTCACGAAGACGGTAGCTTCAAGCTCTTCTCCTGCGGCCCGTTGTTTCGCGAGCCACCGAATGAGTGAGCGCATGTCCGGGCGATCACCCGAACCGGGCCGGTGGCCAAGGAGCGTCGCCAGGGTCATGGCGATATTTGGAGCGTCCCAAGCGAGTACCACTCTGCCCATGGAGGCCAATCGTAACCAATCGGATATCTGCGACCCATCCCTCGGCGGCCCGCCGCGTAGACTCGGGCGCCGGGGGGATGGCCGAGCGGACGAGGGCGGCGGTCTCGAAATCCCCTCTTGAACGTCCTTTCGTGCCTTTGTTTCCGGTGATCGGTGTCGCCTCTTATGCGCCGCGACGGACGGCATTGTCGGGCCGCAAGCAGCCTGACGGGGTTGCCCGCCTCCCCATTTTGTGCCGCAATCGACGGCACAGAAGCCATTCTCACGGTCGGGGGTCAGAGCTGCGGCAGGCTAGTGGCTGAGGGTCCGACTCAACCTTGTGGGAATAGCTCGTCGAAGGCTTTCACGGCCTCCGTCTGCATGGTCGGGAGGACGTGCGAGTAGATGTCCAAAGTGATCCCGATGGTGGAGTGGCCGAGGCGCTCAGAGACGATCTTGGGATGAACGCCTTTCATCAGCATGAGTGTTGCGTGCCCGTGGCGGAGATCGTGGAATCGCACGTGCGGGAGCCCAGACCGATGGAGGAACCAGGGCCACGCGGATGAGAAGCGGTCGGGGTTCCATGGGGTTCCGTTGCCCCGATCGACCACCAAACCCGACTCATGCCAGGCGGGCCCTGCCGCGCGGCGTCGCGCCGTTTGCGAGCGCCTGTGGGCGATAAGCCGGGCAGTGAGGAACCCAGGCACCATCACTGCCCGGCGGGACCGGGCCGTCTTGGGTTCCTCGAACACCACCCCTTGCTCTGAGGTGACCTCAAGGGTCCGACTGATCCTGATGACTGCGTATCCCTCATCGACATCGGACCACCGCAGGCCGAGGATCTCGCCCCGGCGCATCCCTGTGGCCACGGCAATGGCCACGGGGGCTTCCCAGCGGGTTCCAGTGGCGGCCGCAAGGATCTGTTCGGCGAGTTGGAGGTCCACAACTCGGCGGTGCCGCTCCCTGGAGGCGGGAGGCGGTGTTCACCACGTCTCCGGTGACGATCCCCTCGCCCTGCTCGGGTCGGGCCCCCAGGGCCACCACCGCCTCGCCGGTCTCGATCCCCACCCTGACCTGCAGATCCAGATCAGCGCCCTCTTCGTTCAGATCACTGATGGCCTCCAAGATGCGCAAGCCGGCCCGGACTGCTCGTTCGGCGTCGTCCTCGTGAGCCACGGGTGCTCCGAAGACCGCCATCACGGCATCCCCGATGAATTTCTCCACCGTGCCCCCGTAGGCCTCGATCTCCCTCCGGAGCCGTGTGTGGTACGGACGGATCCGGGCCCGCACGTCCTCGGGATCGGCTTGGTCGGATGAGGCGGTGAACCCCACCAGATCGCAGAACAGCACGGTGACCACCTTGCGTTCCTCACCCTGGGCGGTGGGGATCGGTGCCAGAGGCGCAGCGCATTCCCCGCAGAACTTGTTGCCCTGGGGGTTCTCGTGGCCGCAGGAAGGACAGATCATCGTCGGTGGCAGTCTAGGGGCCCCGCATGCTCCAAAGGAACCCTGGCCCGCGTTCCGGTTCGGCAGTCCCGAGACGCGTGAGTGAAGGCTGGGCCTGTGGGGCACGGAAACCCCAGATTCGCACCCTGAGCTGCGTCTTCTAGGTTCGCGCATGCTGCTGCTCTTCGATCTCATCATGCGCCGGGCCCTGGGGTGGCTCGGCCGCGGTTCCTCCCTCCGGGCCCTGGAGCTCGAGAACGCCGTCCTCCGCCACGAGGTGCGGCTCCTCCGCCGTCAGCGGCGGTCTCTGGATCTACGGCGCGTTGATCGGGCGGTGCTCGCCGCGGCCAGTCGGGCCGTCCCTCGGGAGCGGTGGGGCCTGTTCCTGGTCCGGCCGCAGACCCTGCTCCGGTGGCACCGGGAGCTGGTCCGGCGGAAGTGGACCTACAAGAGGAGAGGCAGGCCCGGACGGCCCCCGATCGACCCCGAGGTCCGGGCCCTGATCCTCCGGCTGGGGAGGGAGAATCGTCGGTGGGGATGCATCCGCGTCCAGGGCGAGCTTCGCAAGCTCGGGATCCGCATCGGGGCCACCACGATCCGGTCCATCCTCCGGCGTTCGGGTCTCGGGCCGGCCTCCTGCGGACCGGATCCGAACTGGCGGGCGTTCCTTCGGTCGTCCATGCGGCCTAAAGGCTCTCAACCCCGCGAGTCAACTGAAGCGGGGGCAGTCCCGGCGAGGACTTGCCCTACCTCGGGACTCGCGAGGTTCCACCGGATCAGGATCCTGAGTAGGCTTTCAGTTGAGGAGCCAGTCCGGACCGGCCGCACAAGAGCCTGAAGTAACCCCTACCCTCGGAGCGGTCGTCCTGGCCGCAGTCCCTCCGACTGAAAGGAGCGGCGAGATGAAGTGGGTCACGCGGGAGAACGCCAACGTGGACCGGGTTGCCTGTCCCTGGCTCATCAAGCGGTTCATCGATCCCGAGGCCGAGTTCCTGTTCGTCCCTCGGGACCAAGTGCTCGAAGTCGCCGAGCGCGAAGCCGCCCACTCCTACGACGCCGCTGGAGCCGAGTACACCCATCGTGATGGCAGGTGTTCCTTCGACGTCCTGATCGACGAGTTCGGGCTCGGGGAGGACGGTGCGTTGGTGCGCCTCGCCCAGATCGTGCACGCGGCCGATGTCACCGAGGATCGGGACTCCTCTCCCGAGGGTGCGGGCCTCCACGCCATCGCCCACGGGTTCGCGATTGTCCACGGAACAGAGGACCATAAGAAGATCGGTCTCGAGACGCCGATGTACGACGCCCTGTACGCGTGGTGCCAGGACCAGACCGCGTCCGCATGATCGAGCCCGAGAAGGAGTTGTCCCGAAGCGTCGGATCCCCTTCCGTCGGTACGTGGCGTACTTCCTGGGCCTGGGGACTCGGGGATTCGCCATGAGGAGCAGGAGGACGAGTGGGACCCGGTGGAGGTGGAGGATCGCCTCGCGGACCGGGTTCTTTCCTCCCCCGGCGATGGGTGCTCGGGATGGGGCGGGAAGAGGAACGCCGAGGGTTATCCGGTGCTGCTGGTGGAGGGCGTGTTCCGCCGGGCCGACGAGCTCGCCTGGGAGCTGGCGTTCGAGCCGGTGGTCCCCGGGATGTACCTCATCCACCAATGCGGCAATCGCGAGTGCGTGCGGGTGGAGCACCTGAACCTGGCGGAGGAGCCGGAGCGCCTCCCCAGGCCGCCCAGGCGCCGGCCGGACATGGCCGGCGCGGCCAACCCCCGGGCCCGGCTGACCGGTGCCCAGGCCGAGGAGCTTCGCCGACGCTACGCGGCCGGGGAGGGGACCCAGGAGGCGCTCGGACGGGAGTTCGGGATCACCAAGTCCGCGGTGTGCCGGATCGTGGCCGGCCAGCGCTACCGCGGGGACCTCGGGTGATGAGGCGGTCGCCCTTCGGGCCGAGGCCGTGGCGGTGGCCGGCTGCGCCAAGCCCCGGGCTTGACAACGAACCTCGTGGTTAGAGGGCCGTTTGCGGGCCCGAATCTGAGCCCACGAGCTGGCCAGGTGCTGCTCCCTCGGGCCTCTGACCTGCGGATCCGGATTCGCGGAGCCTCCGGAGGCTCGTACG
>DHWS01000085.1:4172-8392 GCA_002413305.1 Actinobacteria bacterium UBA5176
ACCGAAAAATGTCGCGCCCGGGCCCACGGGCCCGAGTCTACCCGGCGGCTGGCGGCTCCTGGAGGACTGGTTGCAGACACGCGGTCGTCC
This sequence comes from Actinobacteria bacterium UBA5176, assembly GCA_002413305.1. Lineage (GTDB taxonomy): Bacteria > Actinomycetota > UBA4738 > UBA4738 > UBA4738 > UBA4738. Next base: position 4,263 of record DHWS01000085.1, read on the forward strand.
TCCGGCCCGTCGATCTCCTTCGAGCGGTACTCTGTCGGCCAACGTTCAGGGGGACGCAGTGGTCTGTTCGGCGTGCGGAACCGAGAATCCAGCGGGTCGGAAGTTCTGCGGCCGATGCGGTGCAACGCTCGCCAAGGTCTGCCCATCATGTGGAAGCTCGAACGAGCCCGGGTTCGAGTTCTGCGGCGAGTGCGGCTCTGCCCTCGGGGGAGCCGTGACCCCGGCAGCCCATGCCGTCGCGGCTCCCGCTGCACCCCCAGCCGGAAGCGCGCCAGTGGCCGAGCACCGCTTGGTTTCGGTCCTCTTCGTCGATCTGGTCGGATTCACGACGTTGTCGGAATCTCGGGACTCCGAGGAGGTCCGCGACTTGCTCTCCGGCTACTTCGATGCCTGTCGCACGGTGGTGGAGCGCTACGGCGGGATCATCGAGAAGTTCATCGGCGATGCGGTGATGGCGGTGTGGGGCACCCCGGTGGCGAACGAGGACGACGCGGAGCGATCCGTCCGGGCTGCACTCGACGTGGTCGAGGCGATCTCCGAACTGGGGATCCAGGTCGGGGCATCTGGGCTCCAGGCGCGGGCCGGGGTGCTCACCGGGGAGGCCACGGTGAACCTGGGCGCTGCCGGCCAGGGGATGGTGGCAGGTGATTTGGTGAACACGGCCTCCCGTATCCAGTCGGCCGCCGAGCCCGGTACCGTGCTGGTCGGGGAGGGCACCAAGCGGGCCACCGAGGGTGCCGTTGCCTACGCTGACGCAGGCCTGCGCGAGTTGAAGGGCAAGGCCGAGCCGGTCCATCTCTACCGGGCGCTGCGGGTGACGGCCGGCCGGGGCGGCCTGATGAAGTCCGAGGGCCTGGAGCCCCCCTTCGTGGGCCGGGACCGCGAGCTGAGGGTGGTCAAGGACCTGTTCCACGCCTGTGTCGAGGAGGCCAAGGCCCACCTGGTCCAGGTCTCGGGCATCGCCGGGATCGGCAAGTCCCGGTTGGGCTGGGAGGTGTTCAAGTACCTGGACGGCCTGCAGCGGGTGTTCCTGTGGCACCGGGGACGGTGCCTGGCCTACGGGGAGGGGGTCACCTACTGGGCCCTGGCCGAGATGGTCCGGGGCCGGGCCGGGATCTTGGAGGGGGAGGACCGGTCCAGCGCGGCGACCAAGCTGCATCAGACCGTCGAGCGCTACGTGCTGGATGCGGAGGACCGCCGGTTCGTCGAACCCCGCCTGGCCCACCTGCTGGGCCTGGAGGACCGGACCGCCGCCGATAAGTCCGACCTGTTCGCCGGGTGGCGGCTGTTCTTCGAGCGCCTGGCCTCCTCCGACCCGGTGTTCATGCTGTTCGAGGATCTGCAGTGGGCGGATCCGTCCTTGGTGGAGTTCATCGACCACCTCCTGGAGTGGTCCAGAAGTTTCCCCATCTTCGTGGTGACCTTGTCCCGACCGGGCGCGGGCATATCCCTGGCCGGCGCGAAACGCAACGCCACCTCGATCTACCTGGAACCACTTCCCGCTGAAGCCATGGAGCAGCTGCTGATCGGGCTGGTCCCGGGGCTGCCATCCGAGGTCACGAAGAGGATCCTGGACCGGGCGGAAGGGGTCCCCCTGTACGCGGTGGAGACCGTGCGGATGCTTCTCGACCGAGGGGTGCTGGTCCAGGACGGAGCGGTGTACCGACCGTCGGGGCCGATCAAGGACCTGGAGGTCCCCGAGACCCTGCACGCCGTGATCGCCGCCCGCCTCGACGGGCTGGGGGCCGAAGAACGCCGCCTCGTCCAGAATGCATCGGTCCTCGGCAAGACCTTCACCCGGCAGGCCCTGGTCGCTCTTTCGGGTCTGTCCGAGCGAGAACTCGAGCCACTGCTCGCCTCCCTGGTGGCCAAGGAGGTCTTCTCCGTCCAGACAGACCCCCGCTCTCCGGAGCGAGGGCAATACGGGTTCCTGCAGGACCTGGTGCGCACCGTGGCATACGAGACGCTGGCCAAGCGCGATCGCAAGACCAAGCACATCCAGGCCGCCACCTTCCTCGAGCAGGCCTGGGGGCAGGAGGAGGAGGAGATCGTCGAGGTGGCAGCCTCCCACTATCTGGAGGCCTACCGTCTGGCCCCGGAGGACACCGACGCCGGGGGCATCAAGGAACGGGCACGGCGGATGCTCGCCCGCGCAGGCGAGCGGGCGGCGTCCCTCGCGGCGGCCGAGGCGGCCCAGACATACTTCCGCCAGGCAGCCGAGCTCACCGAATCCGCGCTGGAGCGGGCCGAGCTCATCGAACGAAGTGGCCAGATGGCATCCACGCTGGGGCACGCCGAACATGCTGTCGCCCTCTTCGAGGAGGCCACCCGCCTGTTCGAGGCCGGCGGGCAAACCCATCAGGCGGCGAGGGTCCAGGCCCGGTTGGCCGGAGTGGAGTTCCTTCAGGGCCGCACGGAACAAGCTGCGCAGCGTTTGACGAGGGCCCACGCCGTGCTCTCCGGGGAGGAGCCGGATCCCGATCTCGCCATGGTCGCCGGCCAGCTCGGGCGGTTTCTGGCCCTTGCGGGACGCTCCGATGAAGCGATCCCTTTGCTCGAGGAGGCACTCGAGCTCGCCGAACAGCTCGAACTCCCAGAGGTGTACTCTCACGCGCTCAGCAGCAGGGCAGTCGGACTCGAGAAGCTTGGCCGTCTTGACGAAGCCGAAACGCTGCTCCGCCGTGCTCTGGAAGTTGCGCTGGAAAATGGTTTCGCGGACGCGGCCCAGCGCGCCTACCGCAACCTGTCGGTAGCCTTATACAGCCTGGACCGGTTCGCTGAGACGCTCGAGATGGCTGAACAGGGCCTGGCGTACGCCCGCCGGGGTGGCGATCGCGTTTCGGAACTGTCCTGGTTGGGTTCCGTCGTCGACCTTCTGGTCAGGATGGGACGGTGGGACGAGGCCCTGGCCCGGGCCGAGGAACTTGAGGGCTTCGTGGAGCTCGCGTCTGTCCAGTGGGCCGCTGCAGGGTTCCTGGCGCCCGCCCCCGTCTACCTACGCCGCGGGCTTCACGAGCAGACTCGGGAGCTCCTTCAGCGGTTCGTTGACCAGGAGGCCTCGGAGAATCTCGAACTTCGGAGCGGCTACGGCACGTTGACAGCGGAGCTGATGCTGGCAGAGGGGAGGCCCGGAGAAGCGATGGCCGCTGCCGAGGAGGTAGTAGCAGCCCGCCAGGAGCTCGGCCTCACCCATCCGGCTGTGAAGTTCGGCCTCGTCCTTGCCGTGGAGGCCGCCCTCGACCTGGATGACACGGCAAAGGCCGAAGAGTTCCTCGGCATCGTGCAGGGTGCCAGACCCGGACAAGTCACACCGATTCTGCGCGCTCAGACAGCAAGGCTCGCCGCTCGACTTGCGGCCCGACGTGGCGACCCGGAGAGCGCGGAGTCAGGCTTCCTCGCCGCAGAGCAAGGTTTCCGTCGCATCGGAGTGCCATTCGAGCTCGCCGTGGCGCTCCTCGAGCACGGAGAGTGGCTCGTGTCGCAGGGGCGGCCCGGTGAGGCCGTGCCATTCTTGGACGAGGGACGGGCAATCTTCGAGGGCCTGCAAGCCAAGCCCTGGCTGGGGCGCCTCGGTCGCGTTTCGGGCATGGAAGGCGTTCCGGCCTGAACCATCGGATCCATGCCTACCACCAACGATCCGGTGGGGGGTCAAGAAACCCGTCCGGTGGACCCCGGGATGTACCTCATTCACGAATGCGGCAATCGCGAGTGCGTGCGGGAGGACCATCTGAACCTGGCGGAGGAGCCGGAGCGCCTCCCGAGGCCGCCCAGGCGCCGGCCGGACATGGCCGGCGCGGCCAACCCCCGGGCCCGGCTCACCGGCGCCCAGGCCGAAGAGCTTCGCCGACGCTACGCGGCCGGTCAGGGGACCCAGGAGGCGCTCGGGCGGGAGTACGGGATCACCAAGTCCGCGGTGTGCCGGATCGTGGCCGGGCAGCGCTACCGCGGGGACCTCGGGTGATGAGGCGGTCGCCTCTTCCGGCCGGCCGTGGCGGTGGCCGACCGCGCCGCGCAAGCCCAGGGCTTGACAACGAACCTCGTGGTTAGAGGGCCGTTTGCGGGCCCGAATCTGAGCCACGCTTCGGCCCGTTGGCACTCTCTCGGGGCCTCTGACCTGCGGATCCGGATTC
>DHWS01000085.1:8504-8657 GCA_002413305.1 Actinobacteria bacterium UBA5176
ACCGAAAAATGTCGCGCCCGGGCTCACTGTGCCGCGGTTCTCGGGGTGGACACGCGGGTGGACGATGGCGCGACCCCGAATACCGGCCCCTGCCTGCGGATCCTTCGGAGGGCTGATCGGGGTTGACGCGGGGGTGGACTGGCCCAAGCAGCT
>DHWS01000060.1 GCA_002413305.1 Actinobacteria bacterium UBA5176
GCGACGGATGTGTTGCTCGCGGGCCTGCAGCGTCAGCACGTATCCGGTCCGGCCGTCCACGTCCGTGGTCTCGCCGACGATACGCCCAGGCATCCGGCGAACGTCCTGCATCCGGGAGGCGATGATTCCGAGGTACGGCCCTCCGTAGGCGAGGTGGTTCCCGAGGGCCTGGCCCTCGGCGCCGCAGCCTCTGACCTCGAGGAGCCGTGGCGGCGCCAGCACGCCGAGCGACAGCGGGTCGAAGATCTGGACGGCCCGTGCCCCCGCTCCGCGCGCCGCCTCGAACAGCTCCCGCGCCCCGTCCTCCAGCAGGCCGAAGACGTTCGGATGCTGAACCACCACGGCCGCGGCGCCCTCCAGCCGGTCCCCTCCCCCGCCCGCCGGGTTGGGATACGGGTACGGCAGGATCTCGATCTCGAAGTGCTCCCCGGTGCCATAGGTTCGAAGCGTTTCGACGTACCGGGGATCGACTCCCCCACTCAGCACGACCCGGCTGCGGCCCGTGGCCCCTGCCGCCATGTGCGCGGCCTCCACCAGGGCGGTCGGCCCGTCGTACAGCGAGGCGTTCGACACCTCCAGGCCGGTCAGGTCGCAGATCATCGACTGGTATTCGAACAGGGCCTGCAGGACGCCCTGGGAGAGCTCGGGCTGGTACGGCGTGTACGAGGTATACAGCTCCGAACGTCCGGCCAGCGCCCACACCAGCGCGGGGACGTAATGGTCGTACGCGCCGCCGCCCGCGAAGCAGACCAGGTCGTCGGCGCTCCGGTTGCGGGCGGCCAGGCGCCGCATCTCGGCCACCAGTTCCATCTCGGAGAGCCCAGGTGGGACGTCCAGCTCACGGTCGAGCAGCACGCCGGCGGGCAGGTGGGCGAACAGGTCGTCGAGCGAGGAGAGCCCGCACGCCTCCAGCATCTCCGCCACGTCGCGGTCGGTGTGTGGAGCGAACTGCATCGGGAGGCGAGTCTACAGGCGGCCGGAGGAATGACGAGGGGACAGCGCGGTCAGCCGGCCTTCGCCACGTGGCGCGAGTCGTCGCGGGCGTCGTCCAACCCGTACTTCATGACCAGCGACAGGTAGTCGCGCTGGTAGAAGATCTTGCAGCGGACGCTCGGGTACTGTTCGCGCAGCCGCCGGACCTTGCGGTTCTTCTTCGTCACCAGCTTCTGGTTCAGCGTGGTGATCTCGATGTAGAGGTCGTAGACGGGCAGATAGAAGTCCGGGGTGAACCGCTGGGTCACGTTCCCGTCCTCGTCACGCTCCAGGTCGAAAGAGGTCGGTTCGTATTGCCATTCGATCTGATAGAAGTCCAGCAGCCGCGCGAACTGGCGCTCGCTGGCATGGGCGAAGAGAACGTTGCTACTGGGAAGGGGTTCTGCGGCGTCCGGGGGAAGGCGCTTGGGACTCAAGCTCCTCCGGCCCCAGCCAGGGCTCGCTTTCGACCCGCCGGCTCCGCGTTCAGGCGCCGGGACAGGTCGTCTTCGACCTTGCCGAGGGCGATGGCGAACACTCCCTGTCCCTGCGAGAGAAGGTCGATCACTGCCTCCGGCGACTCCGGCGTGTACACGCGCCGGCCGTCGGAGATCAGCGTCATGCTCTGGACCGGACGGTCCAGCGTGCGGAGGTACTCGATCGCCTTGCGGACGTGCTGCAGCGAGATACCGGTCTCGAGGAGCTGTTTGATGATCCGGAGCTGCACGAGGTCCTGGAACGAATACAGGCGCTGCGTCCCCGATCCCCCGGCCTCCCGGACGCTCGGCGTGACGAGCTCGGTCCGCGCCCAATAGTCCAGCTGGCGGTAGGTGATCCCCACCACCTTACAGACTTCAGGGACGCGGTAGCCTTCGGATCCGGCCATCACAACTCCGTAATTACGAGGACGTAAGGAAGGCTACCACGCGGCCTTCGTCTGTCAATCACCGAGGCTCAGGCGAAGTCCTCGGGCGTCACCTGGTCGAGGAATTCCCGGAACTTCTCGACCTCTTGCTCCTCGTCGTCGCGGATGACGATCGAAGCCTCGGTGAGCACGTCCTCGTTCGCGAAGATCGGTACGTTCACCCGGACGGCCAAGGCGATGGCGTCGGAGGGCCGTGAGGAGACCTCGTAGCTCGAACCATTCTGCGACATGTGGATGGTCGCGTAGAAGGTGCCTTCGCGAAGCTCCGTGATGACGATGCGCTCCACGTGGACCCCGACCTCTTCGATCACCGTCTTCAGAAGGTCGTGGGTCATGGGGCGGAGCGTGACGATGCCCTGGAGGGCGAAGGCGATGGCGGTTGCCTCCATGGCGCCGATCCAGATCGGGAGGTACCGCTCCCCCTCCCGCTCACGGAGGAGCACGATGGGCTGGTTCGTGGGCAGCTCGACGCGGACACCGACGAGATTCAGCTCAATCATCGCTTCGAGTCACTGTAGCCACCCGGCCCATGCCCAGCAACCGCGTGCTGGTGTGACGCCCGGTCGGGATGGGCTTCCCCGAAGGTCAGGCCCGGTCGCCGGCCCGGCGATCTGGCGGTGCCCCGGTCAGGTACGGCTCGAGGGCGGCGGGGTCCTCGGCCAACTGTGCCTGGTCGACGGCGAGGATGAACGGCAGGTTCCGATACCGCTCCCGGTGGTCCAGCCCGTAGCCCACCACGAAGCGGTCGGGGCATTCGAAGCCCCGGTAGCGGATCTCGAGCGGAGGGATCCGGCGCACGCTCTTGTCGAGCAGCGTGCACACCTCAAGCGAAGCGGGGTCGCGGGCTTCGAGCGCGGCCAGCAGGTACGACAGCGTCAGGCCGGTGTCGATGATGTCCTCGACGACCAGGACGTCCTCCCCTCCGATGTCCTGGTCGAGGTCCTTCAGGATCCGCACGACCCCGGTGGCGTGGGCCTCCTTCCCGTACTTCGAGATCGACATGAAGTCGATCCGCAGCGGGAGGTCCACGGCTCGGATCAGATCGGTGAGGAAGACGACCCCGCCCTTGAGCACGGAGATCAGGACGGGAGACCGGCCCGCGTAGTCGCGGGCCACCGTCTCACCGAGCTGGCGGACGCGGGACTGGATCTCCTCTTCCCCGTAGAGCAGCTCGGCGATCCCGGACACGTCGGACGATTATAGGAAGCCGTCTACACCAACCCGCCGAACAGCCCCCGGGCGAGGGCCGCGAGCACGTCCAGCGGCGAGGGCGCGGTCGGCCGGCGGACCGGCGGAGGCGCCGGGACCTGCACGCTCCGGTGGGCGACGGCGGGAACCGAGGCGACCGGTCGCCCGGCCACGGAGAGGATCTCCTGGCCCAGGACGGCTCCGGCGGTGACGGGGAGCCGAAGGCCGGCGTCGGGGGTCAGCGAGCGGGCGACGGCGGCCCCCGTCGGCACCAGCCAACGCACCGTGTCCCCGGCGATGACTTCCACCGGATGACCGTCCACCCTGACCAGGCCCAGGGATTCCCCCGTCTGGACCAGCGTCCGCCGATGGTAGGCGAAGAAGCCGTGGTCGAGCAGCGCGGCCGCGTCGTCGAAGGACGTGTCCTCGACGGGATCCTCCAGGACCACCGCGACCAGCCGGACCCCGCCACGCGTCGCCGTGGCGATCACCGAGTAGCCGGCGGCAGCGGTGAACCCCGTCTTGACCCCGGTCGCCCCCGGATACAGCCACAGGAGCGGGTTGCGGTTCTGCACGTGGCGGACCGGGCCGGACGGGTTCGGGATGTCGAAGGTCTTCGTTCCCGCGATCCGGTCGAAGACCGGGGATGCCGACGCGGCGCGGGTCAGCGTGAGCAGGTCGTTCGCGGTCGACGTGCCCCGGTCGTCCAATCCGTCGGGGCTGGCGAAGGCGGTTCGATCCATTCCCAGCTCGGCCGCGCGGCGGTTCATCAGGTCTACGAACCGGCCGGCGGATCCGGCGACGTGATCGGCCAAGGCGATCGCCGCGTCGTTGGAGGACTGCAGCAGCAGCGCGTACAGGAGGTCGCGGACCGGGATCGTCTCCCCGGCGTGCAACCCGAGCCGGGCTCCACCTTCGCGCGTGGCGTCGGTCCGAACCGTGATCACGTCGGAGAGGCGGACGCGCTCCAGGACCAGCAGCGCGGTCATGACCTTGGTGAGGCTGGCGACCGGATGGCGAACCCCTGCCCCTCGCTGGTAGAGCACTTGGCCCGTGTCGAGATCGGCCAGGACCGCGGGCGGGGCCCGGACCGATGGCTGGGCCGTCGATGGCGACGGCGTGTGCAGGACGGTGGGGAACGGCGACGGGGAGCCCGATGGCGGAACGGGCGTGGGCGGGGGCGTCGAGGAAGGGTCGGCCCCGACCCGCGTGGCCAGCACCCCCGCGACGGCGGCGGCGGTCACGAACGCCAGGCCGAGCGCCCATCCGGCTCGGGTCGGCCGGCGCCGTGAGGGCATGGTTCGGGTGGGCTCAGGAGCCAGCGAGGTACTGGCGGAGGTTCGAACGGAGCAGGGCCTGCTTCAACTTCCGCGACAGCGCGGCCAGATCGGTGAGGTTGTCGGCGGCCGTCCGCCGCGCCTCCGGGTTCCGCTGGCGCATCATCGGCAGGATGATCGATTCGAAGAACGAAGCCTCCCGCTCTGCGAAGTGGCGGTACATCGAGAGGTGGCGCGGCTCGATCCCGTACTTGAAGAAGTCCTTCGCGATCGAGAGCACCACGAAGTCGTCGCCGTCGTAGTACGTGTCGCCGTTCATCCCGTGCGAGCAGAGGATCCCGAACGACTCCAGCTCGCGGATCCGGTTGCGGTCGACGCCCGTAGCTGCCGCCAGCTCCTCGGCCGACATGTGCAGGCCGGTGGGCGGGATGGCCAGGTCGTCCTCGGGGGCGTCCGGGGTTGGGGCTCGCTTCCTAGGAACCGGCTCCTCGTCGCTCTCGTGCAAGCGCTCCTTGATGACCTTCAGGGGGAGATATTCGTCGCGTTGCATCCGCAGGATGGTCCGCAGCCGGTCCACGTCCTCCTCGCGGAACTTCCGGTAGCCCGACGGGGTCCGTTCGGGTTCGATCAACCCTTCCCCTTCGAGGAACCGGATCTTGGAGATCGTGATGTCGGGGAACTCGGTCTTGAGGGTGACCAGGATCTCCCCGATCGACATGTAATTGCGCGTCGCCACCGTTAGTCCCCCACGAAGAAGGTCAGCTTGAACTTCCCGATCTGCAACTCATCGCCGCTGGCGAGCTCGGCATCCTCCACGCGCTGGCGGTTGACGTAGGTGCCGTTGAGGCTTCCGACGTCGTGGACGAAGAACTTCGCGTCGAGCCGCCGGAACTCGGCGTGGCGCCGCGACACGGTGACGTCGTCCAGGAAGATGTCGCTCTCGGGGTGGCGCCCCGTCGTGGTGACGTCCTTGTCGACGAGGAACTTCGACCCCGCATTGGGACCCCGCTGGACGACCAGCAACGCCTGCCCGGGCTCCAGCTCACTCTGAGGCAGAGCCGCCATCTCGCCGGTCTCGTCCTCGACCTCTGTCGGCGTGAACCCGATGGTCGTGTCCTCCTGAAGGAGACTTCCACAGTTCGAACAGAAACGGGCGTCGCTGGGGTTTCGATGTCCACACTTGGTACAGAACACCCTCGGCCTCCAATGCACGTCTCGGAGTCCACGAGGTCGAGACTTCGAGCGCATGCGCACCATACAGCAACCGTGAACAAAGGGTCAAGGGTCGAGGTGGTGGACGGTGAACCGCGCCCTCAGGAACAGGGTTCGGCGGACAGACGAAGGCGCTGGTCAAAGGGTCTTTCCGACCAGATCGACCGAGCGAGCGGTGCCTCCCCTTACGACTCGGTCTCTGCCGTCTCAGTGAAGGTTCGGTAGGCAGCCGCATCCATCAGCTGGTCCAGGCCGATCCCCTCCGCCGGTTCGATGAGGATCATCCATCCGTCACCGTAGGGGGCTTCGTTCACGAGCTGCGGCGAATCGGCCAGCAGGGCGTTTCGGTCCGCGACCGTTCCGGAGACGGGCGCATAGACGTCCGATACCGACTTCGTCGACTCGACCTCTCCGAAGGGCTCGCCCGCCCAGACCTCGGTCCCGACCTCCGGGATATCGACGTAGACGACGTCGCCGAGGGCATCCTGCGCGAAGTCCGTGATCCCGACGCGGATGCCGTGCTCCTCCCCACGGGCCCATTCGTGCGCTTTCGTGTACCGGACGTCCTGCGGGAACTCCATCTGGCTCATGCCTCCTCGGGGAGGGTGGTCAACGTGAGAGCCGCAGGGTACGCCTCCCGCGGCCGTGATGCGTACCCGCCGATCATCCTCGAAGCTCTTCGATCATCGACGTGAACTCGCGGGCGAGCGCTTCGGCGTCTCCCGTCGAGCCCGCCTCCGCCCACACCCGGACCAGCGGCTCCTGTGGATGGGGCGCGACCAGAGCCCAGTCGTTCCCGCGATAGGCCTTCACGCCATCGATCGTGACGACCGGTGTCGCGCCCAGCCGCTCGAGCAGGCCCCGCATGACGGTCCCCTTCGACTCCCACGGGACCGCGACCTCGTGTCGGGTGACGTGCGCGGGGGGCAGCCCGTCCACCGCCTCCTGCAGCGTGGTGCCCGCCCGGGCGAGGAGCTCCAGCAGCTTGACCAGGGCCATGACGCCGTCAAAGGCGGCCAGGAACGGCGGGAAGATGTAGCCCCCGCCTTCGTCGCCGGCGAACGCCACTCCCGACGATTCGGCCGCCTCCATCAGGCCGGATGGGGCCACACGGGTCCAGGTCACGACGCCGCCCCCGGCGCGGATGAGCTCCTCAGCGACCCGGGATGTGGCCACGGGCAGCGCCACCGTCGGCCGGTCCATGGTCTCCCCCACCAGCGAGACGAACGCCAGCAGCGCGGTGGTCGCATCAACCACCCGGCCGGCGCCGTCGACGAACCGGACGCGCTCCCCCGGGGAGTCGAACATCGCGCCCAGCTCCGCGCCGCTGGACCGGACCAGGCCGCTCAGGCTCTCCAGGTGCCGGGTCTCCGCTTCGGCGGAGAGCACCACGCGGTCCTCGTCGAGCGTCCCGTTCACCGCCAGCACGTCCCCACCCAACCGGCCCAGCACCGCAGGGCCGGTGAGAACGGTTCCGCCCCAGGCGTAATCGATGACGATCTTCGGCTGCCGCCCCCGGATCAGACCGGTGTCCACGGAGTCCAGCAGCCCCCGGGCGTAGTACTCGCGCCCGCGGGCCGGGAAGTCCAGGCCTCCGATGTCGTGATGGAAGGCCCGCCGCAGGTCGTCCCGGTAGTAGGCCCGTTCGAGTCGCCGCTGCATCTCGGGTCCGATGTCGATCCCGCGTTCGTCGAAGAACGAGATCTCGACGGAGGCCGGGTCGTGCGCGGTCGTCTGGACCGAGAGGCCGCCCATGGCTCGGGTCGAGCGCGCGTAGAACCTCGCCGCGGGCGTCGGCACCAGCTCGAGGTCGTGGCACTCCGCTCCCCCGGAGTTCAGGCCGGCCACGATCGCCCGCTTCACGATGCGGGCCGAACGCGTGAGGTCGCGGCAGGTCACCACCGAAGCACCCTTCGGCAGGATGCTGCCGTAAGCAAGGGCCAGCCGGACGGCCATCTCCGGCGTCACGTCCACGTTGATCAGGCCGTCCACGCCGCGCTCCCCGAACAACCCTCGGGCCCCGCCCGACTGCCAGACGATGGACTTCGATACGATCGCGCCCGGCTCAACCGACTTGAACGGGTAGACCTTCACGTGAGGGTTGAGCACCGCGCCCTTGCCGATGTGCGCCTCCCCGGCGACGACCACGCCCTCCTCGACGCGCGCGCCGAAGTGCACGTCGGAGTTCTTGCCGATGACGCAGCCCCGCAGGTTCGTGGCCGGACCGATGTAGACGTAGTCGTGGATGATCGCCCGGTGGAGGAAGGCGCCGCTGCGGACCACCACCCCCCGGCCCAGGACCGTGTGCTCCCGGAGTGTGGCGCCGGCTTCGACCCGGCTGTTCTCGCCGATGAAGACGGGGCCCTCGACGTGGGCGCCGGGGTCCAGCTCGGCGCCCGGCCCCAGCCACACCCCCTTGCCCAGGTCGAAGCCCTCGATGTGGACGTCCACCTGCCGATCCAGCACCGCCCGATGGGCTTCCATGTACGCGTCGAGGTTCCCGACGTCTGTCCAGTATCGGTCGGTCACATGGCCGTAGATCGGGAGGCCCTTCTCGAGCAGAAGTGGGAAGAGGTCCTTCGAGAAGTCGAATTCCTCGTCCGGCGGGATGAAGTTCAGGACCTCCGGCTCGATCACGTAGACGCCGGTGTTGACCTGGTCGCTGAAGACGTCTCCCCAGCCCGGTTTCTCCAAGAAGCGTTCGACCCGTCCGTCCTCGCCGGTGATGACGATGCCGAACTCGAGCGGGTTCTCGAGCCGCTTGACCGCGACGGTGACGGCCGCACCTTTCTTCTCATGGAAGCGGACCAGCTCGGTGAGATCGACGTCGGTGACCGAGTCCCCGGACAAGACGAGGAAGCGGTCGGTGCCCAGTAGCGGCTCGGCGTTCTTCACGCTTCCTGCCGTCCCCAGGGGCTCCTCCTCCGTGGCGTAGGAGAGCGAGATGTCGAGGTCCGAGCCGTCCCCGAAGTAGTTCCGGACGATGCTCGCCAGGAAGTGGACCGTGGCCACGACCTCGGTGAACCCGTGCCGACGGGCCAGGCGCAGGATGTGCTCCATCATCGGTTCGCCGAGCACCGGCAGCATCGGCTTCGGTTGGTTGCTGGTGAGGGGCCGAAGCCGCGCGCCCTGGCCGCCGGCCATCACCACGGCCTTCATCGCGTGCTCCCTCGGGGGAGGATCATGGCCGCGATGATACCCGGACGCCGTCTTCGGCCGATGGGAGGGCCGCTCAGGCCGAAGCCGCGCCGGCCGCTCCCGGACCGCCTCGGAGCTCCCGGGCGATGTCGAACCCGTACACGACGCCGGCCCCGTAGTACGTCACGATCCCGGTGAGGAAAAGCACCCAGCCCCCATCCGTGGCGAGCCGGTGCAACGTGAAGCCGAAGTGTCCCCACGCGATGGACGGGATCCCGAACATGAGGCAGAGGGTCGCGAACTTCCCGATCCACCGGACGTCGAGCCGGAGTCTCGACCTCAACAGGAGGATCGCCCCGGTCACGAGGATCGCCGCGTCCCGAACGATCAGGAGCATGGCGCCCCACAGGGGGAAGGCGTGCCGCACCACCAGCACGATCAGCGCAGAGATCAGCGCCAAGCGGTCGGCGATAGGGTCGAGGAGCTTGCCGAGGTTCGACACCTGACCGGTGTGGCGCGCCACATACCCGTCCACCCAGTCCGTGGCCACGACCGCGCCGAGCACGAACAGGCCTGCGGCCTCGGTGCCGTGGTGGGCAAGGAGGAGGACGAATACCGGGATCGAGAGGATGCGGACGAGGGAGATCAGGTTCGGGACCGTGGCGACCCGGTCGATCGAGGCCCGGTGTAGTCGGTCCGCCTCGCCCGTGGCAGCCTGCTGGTCCATGTGCGTCGCCACCTTCCCAGTCGGGCCGGGGAGATTTGAACTCCCGACCTTCTGACCCCCAGTCAGACGCGCTAACCAAGCTGCGCCACGGCCCGTCCAGAGGATGATTCTACCGGCCTCCGTGTCCGGACCCCAGTCCCTACGGGCGGTCGCTCGCCCGGTTGGTCTCGGGCGCGCTCGGGGTGCGGCGCCGGGCCTTGACACGCTCGGACCCCCTGCGCCGCTTGGATCGGAATGAGATCCGGATCGGCACGCCGTCGAAGCCGAACGCCCGCCGCAGCACGTTCTCGAGGTACCGGCGGTAGGTTCGACCAGGATCCCCTGTCCCGAACAGGACGAAGGACGGCGGGCCCGCGGAAACCTGCGTCCCGTACAGCACCCTCCCCTCCCCACGCGGAGCCCGGTGCGCGGCGAACGCGTCCCCCAGCACCTTGTTGACCTCGGAGGTAGGCACCCGGCGCGTCCACCCCTCGTGGACGGCGAACAGGGCCCGGGCGACCCGGTCCACCCCTCGCCCAGTCAGCGCCGAGATCCGCACCACCGGCGTGCCGGGGAACACCTCGAGCTTCGCCTTCATGTCGAGGAAATGGGCAGCGCGCTCTTCGCTGGGGACCAGGTCCCACTTGTTCAAGACGGCCACCAGGCCCCGCCCCTCCTCGGCCACCCGCGCGGCGATCCGGAGGTCGTCGCCGGTGAGGCCTTCGGAGGCGTCCACGACCAGGATGGCAACCTCAGACGCGGCGATGGCCCGGAAGGATCGAAGCAGCCCGTAGAACTCGACGTCCTGCGTCTTGACCATCCGGCGAAGGCCGGCCGTGTCCACGAATCGGACGGTACGACCCTCCACCTCCACGATCGAGTCGACGGCGTCCCTGGTCGTGCCGGCTTCCTCGTGCACAACGGAGCGCTCCTCGCGCACCAGGCGATTGAACAGCGACGACTTGCCCACGTTCGGGCGCCCGACGATGCACGACCTGATCGGTCGCCCGATCTCCACCTCAACTGCAGCTTCATCCGGTTTGGGCAGCAGGTCGACGATGCGGTCCAGGAGCTCACCGCTACCCCGCCCGTGGAGGGCCGAGACGGCAAGCGGCTCGCCGAACCCGAGTGCGTTCAGTTCCGCGGCCAACGGCTCAAGATGATCGGAGTCGACCTTGTTCGCCACCACGAGGAGGGGACGCGACGTCCCCCTCAAGCGGCGGACCAGGCGCTCGTCTTCGTCCGTGATCCCCGTGGTCACATCCAGCACGAGCAGGATCAGGTCCGCCGACTCCATGGCTCGCATGGCCTGGCGGGCCACGCTTTCCTCGATGCCGCGCGGATTCCCGGGGATGCCGCCGGTGTCCACGAGCGTGAACGCGATCCCCTCCCATCGAGCGGGGACCTCGACGCGGTCGCGGGTGACGCCCGGCGTTTCGTGTTCGATGGCCTGCTTCCGCCCGGACAGGCGGTTCACGAGGCTCGACTTCCCGACGTTCGGCCGCCCGACGACCGCCACGACCGGTAGGCGACCGTTCACGGCCGTCGGGCCGGGTGGGGTCGGATCGCGTCCACCAACCGGACGGCCTCGGCCAGCATCTGGTCACGATCCAGCCGGGTGGTGTCCAGGACGAGGGCATCCGAGGCGGCCTCCAGCGGGTTCGTCCTTGCGTCCAAGGCGTCTCGCGCGGCGACGGCCTCGTCCACCTCGTATCCCCCGCCCCGCTCGAGCCTGCGCCGCCCCGCGCGGACGTCCGGCGCGGCTGACAGGAACACTTTGACGTCGGCGTCGGGGAACACGACCGTCCCGATGTCGCGGCCCTCCATGACACACCCCCCGACCCCGAGCGCTCGCTGGGTCGCTCGGAGGACGGTTCGAACCTCCGGGTGTCGCGAAACCCGGGACACGCTCGCCTCCACCTCATCGGAGCGAAGGTCGGCGAGATCGGGCAGCCCATCGATCGAGAGCATCGGGGGTGTCGACCCGTCGAGACCGAACCGGAGCTCGCGGGCCAGGGCCGCCAGCGGACCGCCGGCGCCCGGTTCGACACCACGCTCCAGGGCCAGGAACGTGACCGCTCGGTACATGAGGCCGGTGTTGACGTACGGAAGCCCGAGCAGCTCTGCCAGCGCCCTGGCCAGCGTGCTCTTGCCAGCACCGGCCGGCCCGTCGATGGCGACGACGAAGCCGCGCTTGGGCTCGAGGAGCGTGCCGGCGTTCATCACCCAAGAGCATCCCACGCGAACGCGCCTCGCCAGTGCTCATCCAAGCGGTGGTTGAGGGTTTCACGTGGAATGGGCGTGAACGCCGCGAACGAAAGCACCTCAAGCTACGGTCGAGGGCGATGGCCACGGCGCACCTGCTGGCCCGCGCTCTGACGCGCCCGAGGTGGGATCCCTGCTCCTCCCGTGGAGCGGAACGTGCCTCGCACCGCACGGTCGAGACCCACCGTGCGGTAGAGCTCGGAGATCTCGGTGGCCGCGAGGAGGCGGTGTTCCCCCGGCGCGAGGCGCCCGAGCGGGATCGGCCCGAACCGCGTCCGCACCAGGCGCAGGACCGGGAACCCGACCGCCTCCAGCAGTCGCCGGACCTCGCGTTTGCGGCCCTCGCCCATGACGAGGGTCACGGCCGAGCGGCCCTTCATCCGATCCACCTTCGGTACCGCCAGGACGCGGGCGCGGCCGTCGGTGAGTTCGACGCCATCGGTCAGGGCCCGAAGGGCCTCCCGAGAGATCTCCCCGTCGACCTCCGCCACGTACTCCTTCTCCACGCCGAACCGAGGATGCTGCAGGCGGAACGACAGCTCGCCGTCGTTCGTGAACAGGAGCAACCCCTCGCTGTCCCGGTCCAGACGTCCGACCGGGACGATCCGAGGTCCCTCCGGCAGCAGCTCGGCGAGCGACCGTTCGGCGTGCGGATCGCGCAGCGTCGACGTCACCCCCGCCGGCTTGTGCAGTGCCAGGTATCGGAGCTCGGGGTCACCCGGGAGCGGGGCGCCGTCCACCGTGACGCGGTCCGTCGAAACGTCGACACGCCGACCGAGATCGGCGACCGCGCCGTTCACCTTCACCCGGCCCTCGCGGATCAGCTCCTCACATGCGCGTCTGGACCCGAACCCCGCCCTTGCCAAGGTCTTCTGGAGGCGTTCGCCGCCGGCTTTCCGCTCCGGTTCGCCGCCCGGTTCCCGCTCGGATGCGACGCGGGTGGGCCCGGTCGGAGATCGCTGGAACGGATGGGATGGCGGGCCGCTCGTGAGGACCTTCAGTCGGGCAGGCCGACCGCGCGCTCGGCTTCGACTTCATCGAGGAGCTGCACCATCGGCGGAAGCTGGGACAGCGAGGCCAGGCCGAGCCGCTCGAGGAACTCGACGGTCGTGCCGTGGAGCACCGCTCGGCCCGGACCCTCGTCGCGCCCGACCTCTTCGATCAGGCCCCGTTCCATGAGCGCCCGGAGCACGCCATCGGAGTTGACCCCCCGGATGCTCGACACCTGGTGCCGGGTGACCGGCTGCTTATAGGCCACGATGGCCAGCGTCTCAAGCGACGCCTTCGTCAGCCTGGCGTGCCGGGACGAGAGCACGAACTGCTCCACGTAGGGCGCCGCGGCCGGGTCCGTCATCATCCGCCATCCGCCGCCGACCTCCCGCAGCCGAATGCCCGAGCCACGTTGCTCGTACTGGGAGGCGAGCTCCCGAAGGGCGGCTTCGGCGTCCCGGCGGCCGCATTCCACCGCTTGGGCCAGCACCGTGGCGGTCATCGGTTCGTCGGAGACGAAGAGGATCGCCTCTAGCGCCGGGCGGACCTCGGCGGGTAGGTCATTCATCCGGTCACCCCCGGCTCCTGGTCTGCCTCTCCGTGGCGTGGCCACGGCGGAACGCTCATCCGCTCGTCCATGTCGAATCCATCCTCCCCTTCATCCTCGCTCGAGCCGGCGGAAAGGCCCTGCCACCGAACCTCGATGTCACCGAACACACCAGCCTGGCGAAGCTCAACCTGTCCTCGACGGTGAAGCTCCAGCACCGCGAGGAAGCGCACCACGACATCGATCCGTTCCGCGCAGCCATCGATCAGGTCTCGGAAGAGCGACTCTGGGCTCATCTCGAGCCGGACCCGTAGCACGTCGAGCGCGTCGGCCAGGGTAGCCCGGATGGTTGTCACGTGGCTCAGATCGACGAGCGCGGGCGGGGTGAGCAGGAGGCCGGCCAGCCGAGCGAGGTCTTCGGGGCGCACCTTCTCCATGATGTCCGGATAGAGGTGCGCGAGCTCGCTGGGTGGCCCGGCGGTCCGTGGGACGAGCAGCGCAGCCTCGTCGATGAGCGAGGCGAGGCGTTCGGCGACACGACGGAAGGCGGCCAGCTCAAGGCTCCGCGCGAACAGCAGGTCCGGGGAGGTCCCGCCCAGGAGGTCCTCCTCGGTCTCGATCGGTGCCCGAGGGAGAAGCCGTCCGACCTTCAGCTCGAGGAGGACGGCGCAGACCGCCAGGAACCAGGTGGCCTCCTCCAGGCTCCACCTCTCCAGTCGCTCCATGCCCCCGGCGAGGAACCGCTCGGTGACCTGCCCGACGGACACGTCGCAAACGTCGACCTTCTGGTCGAGGATGAGGTCGGCCAGGAGCCGGAACGGACCGGAGTAGACCGCCAGCTCGACGGTGAACCCGGCCAGAGGCGAGGGCTGCGGCGTCACGGGCGGGCCCCCTCGCGGCTCATCGCCGGGAGCCCCGTCGGCTCGGGACCGGATGCACCGAACGCACGGGGCCACTGGGTCCCGCTTCCGGCGGTCGGCGCGAACACCAGGGAAGCTTCGATGCGAGCCATCGTACGTGCGGTCCGGGGGCGCTTCAATCACCTCGGCGCCTGCCGCTACAGGCAGGGACCGCCCGTCGTCGCCTGGCAGATCCCGTTCGCGATGACGTCCACGAACGAGTGGATCGGCCCGAAGATGATGAAGAAGATCACCAGCATGAACAGGGCTCCGTACTGCTCCATGTTCGCCAGGACCTCCTGGGGCCGGGGCGGCAGGTAGCGCGTCACCACTCGCGTCATGTCCAGCGGTGGGATTGGGATCAGGTTGAAGGCCGCCAGCAGGGCGTTGGCCACCACCGCGTCGGTGAGGAACTGGCCCAGTCGCCCCGGCCCGCCCGCCACCCGCAGCACCAGCCCGAACGCGAAAGCGAGCACCAGGTTCGCGGCCGGTCCCGCCAGCGCGATGTAGGTGACGTGATGGTTCTTGGTTCTCAGGCTCCACGGGTTGAGCTCCTGTGGCTTCGCATAGCCGAACACGAAGGGGTTCCCCGAGAGCAGCACGACCAGCAGGAGGATCGCCGGGAGGATGATCGTCCCGAAAGGATCAACGTGGACTTTAGGGTTCAGGCTGAGCCGGCCGTGCAGCTTCGGGGTCAGGTCACCCAGGCGCAACGCGACCCAGGCATGTGCGAACTCGTGGACGGACAGGCCGAGGACGAAGGCCACCGCCAGGAACACCACGTCGAACGCCGAGCGCATCGTCGCCGCCGCAAGAACCACCGCGCCGGCCGAGTGCACGATCATCGCCCTTCCGACCCTGGGAGCTCGCCCACCGACGCGTCCCCGAACCGGCCGAGCACGAGGGGCAGCGGTTCGACGGGCGCATCCGACCAGGTCACCGACCGTTGGACCCTGCCCGGCAGGCGTTCGACCTGCTCCCGGGACCGGCCGTGCAAGCGGGCGATCAGATCCGTCGCCTCCACGCGGTCGCCGACCGAGACCAGGAACTCGATCCCCGCGGCAGGATCGATGCTCTCTCCCTTCTTCATCCGCCCGGCTCCAAGGGCCGTTGCCGCCTTGCCCAGGTCCTCCGCGTCGACGGTTCGAACCCATCCAGCCCTGCCCGCGGGCACGTCCATCACGACCGGAGCTCCTGGGAGGACGGAGGCCGGGTCGTCGGTCACGCGGGGATCGCCCCCCTGCGCTTCCACCATCCGGGCGAAGGCTTCGAGGGCAGCGCCCGAATCCATCGCCCGCTCGGCATCCGCGCCGGCCTCGGCGAAGCCCCGTCCGGTGAGTAGCACGAGAGCCTCGGCCGCGAAGGCCACCGAGAGGTCCCGCACCCGGCCCCGCTCCTCGCCGGCGAGGATCCGGACCGCCTCGGCGATGTCCAGCGCGTTCCCGATGGCCCGGCCCAGCGGCTGCGACATCTCCGTCACCCACGCCCGAGCCCGCCGCCCGCGGTGTGCCGCCAGGCCTACGCACGCCTCGGCCAGGTCCCGGCCCCGGGTCGGCGTCTTCATGAACGCGCCGCTCCCCGCCTTGACGTCCAGCATGATCAGGTCGGTGGCCACGGCGAGCTTCTTGCACATCACGCTGGCGGCGATCAGCGGGATGCTCGCCACGGTGCCGGTGGCGTCGCGAAGCGCGTAGAAGGCACCATCGGCCGGCACGAGGTCCTTCGACTGTCCGGCCACCGCGCACCCCACCTCCTCCACCTGGCGCTCGAGCTCGTCCGGGGAGAGATCGGTCCGTAACCCCGGGATCGACTCGAGTTTGTCGAGGGTTCCCCCCGTGTGCCCGAGCCCCCGGCCCGACAGCTTGGCGACCGCCAGTCCCAGCGAGGCGGCCAGGGGCGCGAACACGAGCGTCACGCCGTCGCTCACCCCCCCGGTCGAGTGCTTGTCGACCTTCGGCCGTGAGACCCCACTGAGGGCGATGGTCTCCCCGGAGTCGATCATGGCCCCCGTCATCGCCGCCGTCTCCGCGACGGACATCCCCTGCAGATACGCGGCCATCAGGAACGCCGCCGCCAGGTAGTCCGGCACCTCCCCGCGCCCGTACCCGAGGACGAATCGCCGTAGCGCCTCGTCTTCGACCTCCCCTCCGTCGCGCTTGACCGCCACCACTTCACGGAAGTCGAACACGCTGCTCACGGGCGTCGTCCTCGCAGCTGCGGAGCGAAGGTCGCGCCCGACAGGCCGTCGAAAGGGACGTCGAGGATCTCGGCGATCGTGGCGCCGAGGTCGCCGAACCCTGCGCGCACCCCAAGCGCGACCGGCTCGGAGGAGGGGGCTCCCCAGACCAGGGCGGGCGTGTGCTCCCGGGTATGATCGGTGGACGGGCTGGTCGGGTCGCAGCCGTGGTCGCCGGTCAGGAACAGGATCCCGTCCCCCGCCACAGCGTCGAACAGCTCCGGGAGCCGGCGGTCGAACGACTCGATGCAGCGCGCGTACCCGGTCGGGTCGTTCCGGTGCCCGTACTTCGAGTCGAAGTCGACCAGGTTCGACACGATCAGCGAGCGGCCCGGCCGGCCCAGGTACTCCAGGCTGATGTCGACCCCGTCGTCGTTCGATCGCGAATAGCGGAAGTCACCGATCCCGTGCCCGTCGAAGATGTCCCGGATCTTGCCGACCCCGTACACGGCCACCCCGGCCTCGGATGCCCGATCCAGCAGCGTCGGTCCCGGAGGCGGCACCGAATAGTCCCGCCGGTCCGGCGTGCGGACGAACGCACCCGGCTCGCCTGCGAACGGCCGGGCGATCACCCGTCCCAACCGATGCTCCCCATCCAACAGCCCTCGCGCGATCCTGCACCACTCGTACAGCTGCTCGAGCGGCGCCACGTCGACGTGGCACGCGACCTGGAAGACCGAATCGCCGCTCGTGTACACGATCGGCCGGCCGGTGCGCAGGTGCTCCTCGCCGAGCTCGGCGATGATCTCCGTCCCCGAGGCCGGCCGGTTCCCCAGCACCGTCCGGCCGATCCGTTCCTCGAAGGGTTCGATGACCTCCTTGGGAAAACCATTGGGGTACAAGGGAAATGCCCGGTCCAGCACGATACCGGCCACCTCCCAGTGGCCCGTCGTGGTGTCCTTCCCGGCCGAGCGTTCGGTGAGCTTCCCGTGGGCGGTGCCGGGATCGGGCGAGCACCCCAGACCTTCGACCTCCGTCAGGCACCCGAGCCCGAGCCGGGCCAAGTTCGGCGCCCGGATGCCGCCGACGGCCCGGGCGGTGTTCCCGATCGTGTTCGACCCGGCGTCGCCGTACGAGCCCGCGTCCGGCGCCTCGCCCACGCCGAAGGAGTCGCACACGACCAGCAGCACGCGCCGGATCTCATCCCATCTGGCCACGGTGGTCAGGCCTCCGGAGTTGGCGATGCCGCGTTCGCGAACCGGGCTCTCGGGTGGGCCGCGAAATACTCCTCCCGCAGCCGCTGCCCGGTGATCAGCGTGTAGATCTGGGTGGTGGTCAGGGATGCGTGCCCGAGGAGTTCCTGCACCACCCGGATGTCCGCTCCTCCTTCGAGCAGATGCGTGGCGAACGAATGCCGGAGCGTGTGGGGGGTGACGCGCCGGTGCACGCCGGCCCGCTTCGCCGTCTTCTTGAGCACGATCGCCGCGCCCTGGCGCGACAACCGGCCTCCGCGAAGGTTCAGGAACAGAGCCGGCCCGGAACGGAAGCGAGCCAGCGACGGTCGAGATCGACTGAGGTAGGACTCCACGGCGGTGACCGCGAACCGGCCGAGCGGCACCACGCGCTCCTTGTCCCCCTTGCCGACCACCCGTACGCTGCCTTCGTCCAGGTCGAGGTCGTCCACGTCAAGTCCGACCGCCTCGGAGATCCGAAGCCCCGCGCCGTACATCGTCTCGAGGAGCGCCCGGTCGCGGATACCGGCCGTCTCCGCGTCCGGTGGAGCCGACAGGATCCGGGCGACCTCCTCCACCGTCAGCGGATGCGGCAGGGTGCGCGGGACCTTCGGACGGGCCACCGACGCCGAAGGATCCGCATCCGTGTCCCCCTCTCGGAGCAGGAACCGGTGGAAGTTCCTGACCGCAGCCAGCGCCCGCGCCACCGACGAGGCTCGATACCGGCGGCCCTCGACGTACTCGGTCGCCGACAGCGAGGCCACGAACGACCCCACCGCCGCCTCGTCCGCCGCGGTGGCGTCGCCCACCCCCGCCATCAGCAAGAACGCGGCATACCGGCTGAGGTCCCGCCGGTACGCCTCCAGTGTGTTGGGCGAGAGCCCCCGCTCCACCGACAGGTAGTCGAGGTACCGGGCGATCTGCCCCGCCACCGGATCCGCCGTGAACGTCCCGGGCCCGATCACGGTCCCGGCCGCCGATGCCCGCGGCGCGGAGCCTCGTTCGGAATGCCGATCAACGTCCTGGTACCTCCTCCGGCCGGCCGGCCGTCAGGATACCCCACGCCGATCGCGCCCAAGGATCCGTGAAGGCGGCCATCCGGATGGGGCTCAGAGCGAACGTTCGAGCCCGACCAGGAGGAGTCCGCACACGCTCTTCGCATCGATGATCCGGCCGTCCCGGATCGCCCGCATCGCTTCCTCCAGCGGCATGAGCACCACGTCGATGCCGTCCTCCGTCATCCCGCCCTCCATCGGCTCGGCCGATGCGGCGAAGAGCTCGATGCGTTCGTCGGTGAACCCGGGCGAGGTGAAGATCGAACCGAGCGGGCGCAGATCCGATGCCCGGTACCCCGTCTCCTCGAGCAGCTCGCGCGCCGCGCATCCCGTTCCGTCCTCGCCCTCGACGTCGAAGATCCCGGCGGGGATCTCCAGCAGCGGCCGCCGGACCGCTTCGCGAAGCTGCCGCACCAGCACCACGTCGCCGGACGCGGTCAGCGGGACGACGGCGCAGGCGCCGGGATGATGGACGACCTCGCGGTCGCCGGATGGCCAGGACTCGACCGCCACGTGCAGGAGCGTACCGTCGAAGACGTTCCGGGTGGCCTCGGGCTCCAACCGCTTCGAGACCTCAGCCGGGAACCACGATGGACGCGTCGAAGGCTGCCTGACGGCGGGCCAGCGCGGCTCCGACGAACTCGCGGAACAGCGGATGCGGCCGCGTGGGCCGGGACTTCAGCTCGGGATGAAACTGCCCGGCCATGAAGAACGGGTGATCGGGGAGTTCGATGATCTCGACCAGCCGTCCGTCCGGCGACATCCCCGAGAACACCATCCCCCGGTCGCGAAGAACCTGGTGGTACGCCGGGTTGACCTCGTACCGATGGCGATGCCGTTCGTGCGCCACCGCCTCCCCGTACAGCATCCGAGCCCGCGACCCCTCCGACAGCTCGGCCGGGTACGACCCCAGGCGCATGGTCCCCCCCAGGTCGATCACGCCGTGCTGGTCGGGCAGCAGGTCGATGACGGGGTGCGGGGTGTGCGGGTCGAACTCCGAGGAGTTCGCGTCCTCCAGCCCGCAGACGTGCCGGGCGAACTCGATCACCGCGCACTGCAAGCCCAGGCACAGCCCGAGGTACGGGACGCGGTTCTCGCGCGCATACCGGATGGCTTCGACCTTGCCTTCGACGCCCCGGATGCCGAAGCCGCCGGGGACGAGGATGCCGTCCATCCGCTCGAGCACCGCGTCGGCCCCGCCGGCGATCAGCTCGTCGGAGGCGATCCAGGTCAGGTTGACCTTCACGCCGTGGTGGAAGCCCCCATGCTTGAGCGCCTCCATCACCGACAGGTACGCGTCGCGGAGGTGCACGTACTTGCCGACGATGGCCACGTCAACCGGCATCGAAGCCCGGTGGACGCGGTCGACCAGTCCGCGCCACTCGGCGAGGTCGGGCTCCTCGTCCTCGGGGAGCCGCAGCAGGTGGGCCAGGTAGGCGTCCAGTCCTTCGCGGTGCAGGATCAGCGGGATCTCGTAGATCGACTCCGCGTCGGGGGCGGAGACGACCGCCCGTGTCTCCACGTCGCACAGCAACGAGATCTTCTCCTTCAGGTTGCGGCTGATGGGCCGCTCCGACCGGGCCACGATCACGTCGGGCTGGATCCCGATCGACCGGAGCTCGCGCACCGAGTGTTGCGTGGGCTTCGTCTTCACCTCGCCGGTCGGCCCGATCATGGGAACCAGCGAGACGTGCACGAACGCCACGTTGTCGCGCCCGACCTCGTTGCGGAGCTGGCGGATCGCCTCCAGGAAGGGGAGCGATTCGATGTCGCCGACCGTCCCCCCGACCTCGATCACGCAGACGTCGGCGTCGGTGGCGGCAGCCAGGCGGCGGATGCGGTCCTTGATCTCGTTCGTGATGTGCGGGATGACCTGCACGGTCTTGCCCAGGAACTCGCCGCGGCGCTCCTTGCTTATGACGGTCTGGTAGATCGCGCCGGTGGTGGCGTTCGACTCCCGGCCCAGCGATTCGTCCGTGAAGCGTTCGTAGTGCCCGAGGTCCAGATCGGTCTCGGCCCCGTCGTCCAGCACGAACACCTCGCCGTGCTCGAACGGGTTCATGGTGCCGGGGTCGACGTTGATGTACGGGTCGAGCTTCTGAAGCGTGACGCGGAGGCCGCGGGACTTGAGGAGGCGAGCCAGGGAGGCGGAGGTGATGCCCTTCCCGAGGCCCGAGGCGACTCCTCCGGTGATGAATACGAATTTCGTTCGCTCAGGCACTACGGGATTTCACTTTATCAGCGGAATCGCCGGGTGAGAAGCATTTCGCTCAGGAAGGCGCGGAATCTTCGGCCCGCAGCCCACCTGGCAGGCGACCGAGCGCGTCGAACCATCGGAGCGCCGGCACAGCCTGGATCACCCGGGACAGTGTGACGGTCTCGGACAGCCAATGCACCATCAGCACGAATGCCAGCGCCACCCCCAGCCCCCACGTGGGAACCGTCTCGAACACGGCCACCCCCAGGAGGAACCCCAGCAGGTTCGCACCGGTGTCGCCCAGCATCGCGTGCTCCCGCAGGTCGAACGGAAGCGCCGCGAGCGCTGCGCCGAACCCGATCGGCACGATCACGGGGTCGTGGCGGGCGGCGAACGGCCCAAGCGCAAGCGCCACCACCAGCGCGTATTTCACCGACCGGGCCGGCCGGACGTCCAGCAGGTTCCACGCGTTGGCGGTCCCAGCGATCACCGGGATCCCCAGCAGGACCCGCCAGACCGGACCCCCGGTGGACAGGACGACGGCCGCCGCCGCTGCCACGATCACGACCAGCTTCACGAGTCCCGGCGTGAGCCGGCCACGCGAACCCTCCCGGAGATGCCCGGCCAGCCCACGGCCCCGCCCCGGCCGGCGGTCGTCCTGCCACCCGGCCGCCAGCACCAGGAAGGCGCCGAGCAGCTGCGCGGCCCGGACGCTCGTTCGGAACCGGAACGCCCCATGGCTGCCCGACATCACCAGTGCCACCGACAGCAGAACCAGGACCGACGCGCCGGCCGCCGGGCCCAGGGCCACGCGGAGACGGCGGCCCCGGTAGTTCTCGGCCTCGGGCACGCGGGCCCCCCGCATGGCCACCAGGGACGCTGCCGTCAGCGCGAACGAGCCCCCCGCGAGCAGCACGAAGAACGTCATCGCATGCCCACGAGCCTCGGGGCCACCGCCAGCAGGATGTCGAGACCCTGTCCTGCCCGATGGACGAACCCCGACGGCCCGCGCCCCGTCGGACGGTGGCGCATGATGACGGGGACCTCCACCACCCGGAATCCGAGCCGTCCCGCGTCCAGCAGCATGGCGGTCTCCAGCCCGAACCCTGCAGCGAGCGGCCGGCAGGCGAACAGCGCCTCGCGGGTCAGCGCTCGCTGTCCCGACAGGGGGGCATCGACGCGGAGTCCCGTTCCGGTTCGAACGGCCCACGAGGCCGCGGACCGTACGATCCCGAATCCCCCACCAGCCAGAGCGGGGAGCCGGCCGACGGCCACGTCCGCCTCACCACGCAAGACCAGCTCCACCAGCGGTTCGGCCTCCGTTGCCGTATCGCCGACGTCGCCGTCGACCAGCACGTAGATTCCGGCGGGCGGCAACCGATCCAGCGCAGCCTCCAGCGCGCCGCCCTTCCCCCGGCCGCGCCGCAGCGACAACACCCTGGCCCCGGCGGCGTTCGCCTCCTCGGCCGTCCGGTCCCCGGAGCCGTCGTCGACCACCGCCACCTCGTCGATCGACGCCACGGCTCGGAGCGCCTTCACCGTCAGGCCGATGGAACCCTCCTCGTCCCGCGCGGTGACCACGGCCAGCACGCCGGGCATCACGGCGTCGGGGCCGGCACCGGCGGGAGGATCGACGACGCGCTGCCGCGAACGCCGTAGTCGCCGCCGTTCCCCGGCGAAACGAGCAGCGCGCTCAGCCCGAGCACCACTGCGACCTGGCCCTGCACGGCGTCCGCATCGTCGACCGTCACCAGGTGCTGGTCGAGCGTGCCGTCCGCCCGGATGAGGGAGACGAAGTCGTACGCGGGGTCCTGGGCTTCTGCCGCCACTACCGGCTGCGACGCGGCGACGAGGCCCGCGGTGAGCGGGACAAGGAAGGACGCCGGATCGACCGAGGGCTGCGCCGGGCCCCCAGAGAGCACGACGTCGGCCTGGACGGACGACCCGATCTCGGTGGGATCGCCGTTCGCAACGGGCCGAAGAGCGAGGAAGCCTCCGGAGATCAGCTGGCGGAGCACGTCCGGGCCGCTCGGGTCGGGACCGGCCGCCAGGCGCTGGGCCAGCACGGTGGCCGCCTCGGCCGACAGGTCGGCGGGCGTGGACGGTGACGTGGTGGCGCCGATGGCCGCCTCGAGGTCCGATTCGGCCTTCTGGTCCGGGACGCCCATCCTGGACGTGGCGACCAGCTCGGCCACCACCGTCGCCCCGGCCTGCTGCAGCGCCCTGCGCACCCCGTCGACCTCCGACGGGTCGACCCCTTCCATGGTCACCAGGACGACTTCCTGCCCGGCCAGCTTGCCGGCGATGAGCTGCGGTTGGGCCTGCGTCATGAACCGGTTCAGGGCCGCAACCTCCGACTGGAGCTGGGAGACCTGCTGGCGGAGCGCGCCGGAGCTCCGGAGGGCCCGGTTCGCCTGCTGGTTGAGCTGGTCGATGATCCCCTGCTTGATGACGGTGGTGCCCATGAGGATCCCGACCGCGAGG
The DNA here is from genome assembly GCA_002413305.1 of Actinobacteria bacterium UBA5176. Taxonomy (GTDB): domain Bacteria; phylum Actinomycetota; class UBA4738; order UBA4738; family UBA4738; genus UBA4738. Next base: position 23,264 of record DHWS01000060.1, read on the forward strand.
GCGAGGAACACCGCCACGATCGAGACCAGGTGGTAGCGGAACGAGATCAATGGGTGATCCGGAAGACGAAGTTCCGAAGCGACTCGTAGAGCAGCTTCACGTAGAGCCGGAGCGGCGGCGAGACGGCGACGATCACGGCGATCGCAACGAGCGCCGCCACCAGCAGCAGGATCGCGTCGCGACCTCGGATGCGGCCCCGGTACAAGCGGGACACGCCTTTGGCGTCCACCAGGATCTCGCCGACCCGAAGGCGGACCAGGAACGTCGACGCCATGCCCTGGCGGCCCTTGTCGAGGAACTCCCGCAGGTTCCCGTGGCTCCCCACGGCCACGATGAGGTCGGCGCCCTTGCCGTGCGCCAGGATGAACGCGGCATCCTCGCTGGTCCCCGACACCTTCATCACCTTGTACGGGAGGCGGAGCGCGGTGAGCCGTTCCTTGCCCGGCGCGTACCCGTTCGGGTAAGCGTGCAGGACGATCTCGGCACCTGACTGGAGCGCGCGCTCGGTCACCGAGTCCATGTCCCCCACGATGAGGTGCGGCTTGTAGCCCTCTTCCAGCAGCGCGTCGGCTCCCCCGTCGACCCCGATCAGGACCGGGTGCACCTCCTGGATGTAGGGACGGAGCGCGGCGAGGTCCTCCTTGAAGTTGTAGCCGCGCACCACCACCAGCACGTGCTTGCCGCTGACGTCGTGCTCCAGGTCGGGGAGACCGAGGCCGCCGAACAGGAGGTCCCGCTCGCGGGCCATGAACTCGAGCGTGTTCTCCGCGAAGGATTCGAACTGCTCGGCCAGGCGCTGGCGGGCGACGTCCATCTCGGCGATCACCGACTCCGTGGTCTGCCGGATCCCGACGGCCACCAGTCCATCCCGGATGTAGATCCGGTCGCCGTCCAGCCGAACCGGGTCACCCTCCCGCACCTTCTGCATCAGCAGACGGCCGACGCCGTCCACCAGCGGGATACCGTGTTCGACCAGGATCAGTGGGCCGAGGTTCGGATATCGGCCGGAGATCGACCGGGCCGCGTTGACCACCGCCGACACTTCCTTCTCGACCAGTCCCTCCGCGCTGACCCGGTCCAGGTCCTCGTGGTCGATCACGGCGACCTCGCCCTGCTGCACGCGACGGAGGAGGTTCTTCGTCCTGCGGTCGACGCGCGCCCGGCCGGCCTGCGTCCTGGTCCGGCGCCTACCGACCCGAACGGCCACCCTGCCTCACGCCTCCCCGTGTCCTGCCCATGACCGAACCACCTTAGCCGCTCGGGCCTGGGTGGACCGGGCGCGCGACGGACCGCTCACGGGTCCGCGTGCGGGCCCACCCCGGGAAGCGAGAACTTCTCTCGGAGCAGCGCGAAGAACGTCGGCGAGCCCTCCCGGCGGACCAGCCGGGCCGGCTTCGGAGACTTCTCGATCCGGACCCGCGCGCCGATGGGGAGGTCAGGGCCCTCCTGCCCGTCGGCCGAGAGCACGCCCGGCTCCTCGCCCACCACCTCGATCGTGACCCCTTCCTCCGGACCGAGGACGATGGACCGGTCGAAGACCATGTGCGGCGAAACGGGCGTCAGGAGGAGGGCATCCACCCGTGGCGAGACGATCGGACCGCGGGCGGAGAACGAATACGCCGTCGATCCGGTGGGGGTGGCCACGATCAGGCCGTCGCCCGAGAACGTGGTGACGTAATCGTCGCCGATCAGGGCCCGCAGCGTGATCACGCGGTGGCGCGCCCGCTTCTCCACGATCACCTCGTTCAGGGCCCAGGCCGGGGCGGCCCACGGCTCGTCGAGCCGCTGAGCCAGGAGGGCCGTGCGCTGCTCCGTCACCGCGGCGCCCCGCAAGAGCGCGGTGAGGACGGCCGGAGCCTGGGCCAGTTCGACCTCCGTCAGGAAGCCGAGTCGCCCTACCTTGACGCCGAGGAGCGGCACGTCGGCCGGACCGGCGAGCTGGGCCGCCCGGAGGAGTGTCCCATCCCCACCGACGGAGACCACCACGCCGAGCCCGTCGGCGAACGCTTCGACCGACATCTCCTCGTCTGCGTCGAACGGCTCCTCCTTCAGTGAGCGGGTGCGCACACCTCGTTCCCGCAACCACCCCGCCAGCGACCGCGCCGCGTCGATGGCCTCCGCCCGCCCGACGTGGACGACGAAACCCGCCGTGGCGATCTCGCCCATCCGGCTCACCCGGCCCTTCCGGTCAGGGAGAGGGCTTCGTGCACGGCGCTCACCACGTCGAACCCCGCGGATCCTTCGTGCGGCGGGCGCCGCGCATGGAGCACGAACTCGGCGTTGCCGGCGGGACCGAGCAGCGGTGACGCCATCGCGCCGGCGGGTTCGATGTGCAGGTCCCGGAGCGAACCGGCGACGGCCTCGATCGAGCGCCGCCATACACGTGGGTCGCGCACCACTCCGCCCTCGCCCACGTCGGCCCGGCCGGCCTCGAACTGCGGCTTCACGAGCAGGACGAACTCGGCGGGATCGGCCGCGCAGGCGATCAGCGCCGGGAGCACCAGACGCAGCGAGATGAAGGAGAGGTCGGCCGTGACGATCGTGGCGGTGAACGGCAGGGCGGACGGGTCGAGGTCGCGGACGTTGGTCCGCTCGAGCAGGGTCACCCGGGGATCCTCACGGAGTCGCCAGTCGAACTGCCCGTACCCGACGTCCACGGCGAGCACGCGGGCCGCGTCCCGCTGCAGCAGGCAGTCCGTGAATCCACCGGCCGAGGCCCCCGCGTCGAGCGCGTCCAGCCCTCCGACGCGGACGTCGAACCGGTCGAGGGCGGCTTCGAGCTTCTCCCCGCCGCGGGAAACGAACCTCCGCGCGGGCGCCGCGAGCGCGATCGGCTCGTCCTCCAGGACCAGGGTGCCGGCCTTGGCCGCCGGCCGTCCGGCCACGGTCACCTTCCCCGAGCGGATGGCCAGCGCGGCCTCCGACGGGGTGGCCACGATCCCGCGGCGGACCATCTCGACGTCCAGCCGCCGGCGCACCTCACCCCGAGGTCGTGTCGCGGCTCGAACGCGTACCGCGGGACGCCGTGGCGCGCTTCGCCGAACTCGTCTTCCCGGAACCCCTATCCGCCGATCCGCTCCGAGCCGAACCCTTGGCCGTGGAAAGCTTGGCCGTGGGGCGCTTGGCGGTCGAGCGCTTGGCGGTCGAGCGCTTGGCGGTCGGAGACGGGCCGCCCGAGCCCCGCGCCGTCGAGGCCTTGGCCGTGGAAAGCTTGGCCGTGGATCGCCCCCGCCCGGCCTTCCGAGCCTCCTCCAAGCCCTCCTCGAGCTCCCCGATCCGCCGCCGGAGGCGTTCGACCTCCTGCTTGGTGGCGAGCCCCATCTCTTCGACCTGCCCGGCGATGAGCTGCCGCGCCTCGCTGAGGAGGCTGGCGCGTGCCTCGGCCGACCACTGCATGAACCCGGAGGCGAGCGCGGACAGCTGTTCCGCCATCCCCGCCGCCCGCGCGAACAGCGCGCCGGTCATCTCGTCGGGCACCTGCCCGGCCGCGGCCTCGAGCCCGGCCCGTACGTACTTGCGCATGTCATCCAACATGTGGGGAAGGATAGCAACCGGCAGCACCAGAGGGTTGGGGTACAATCCGCGCCGCCGGCGGGGGGGCCGTCGCTGTCACGGCCGGCGCATGGCGTTCGGCGGGCCGCCGCACTCCGCCCGCGATCGATGGGGAGCCCTCTTGGCGACGAAGCGGCAGGTGGAACGCAAGCTGCGCGAACTGATCGAGCGACTGGATGAGGCGCCGGACGGAGCCAAGGAGTCGCTCGCCGAAGCCCTCCCGGAGCCTCGGGTGATCGAGGTAGCCATCCCGGACCTCGACGCGGTCTACTGGACCGAGTTGTCGCGCGGCCACATGAAGGGCCTGCACCAGGGCGCTCCCGCGGGCGAGGCAGAGATCAAGGTTCGGGTCTCCAGCGACCATCTCGTCGACCTGGTGGACGGCAACAAGTCCCTGTTCGGCTCGTTCCTGGGCGGCCAGGTCAAGATCGAGGCCAGCTTCAGCGACCTGCTTCGGCTGAGGAAGCTGGCATGATCCCCCTTCGCGACCAGAACCCGGTCACGCACTTCCCGTTCGTCACGGTCGCCATCATCGCGCTGAACCTGCTGGCGTTCCTCCTGTGGGAGCCGACGTTCGCCGGTTCGAGCCGGGAGGCGCAGGCGCGGCAGGAGATCTTCTTCTACTGCCATGCGGAGATCCCGTACGAGATCATCCATCACACCTCGCTCGGCGAAGGCGGCGTGCCTGCCCGCGAGGCGATCGCGCAGGGCTTCCACGAGGGTCTCGATGAGGCGGCTGGCGATCAGCAGGTGCTGGCCGAGGACTGCGGGCACAAGAACTGGCTCTTCTCCATCTTCACCTCGATGTTCCTGCACGCTGGGTGGCTCCACATCGGCGGCAACATGCTGTTCCTATGGGTGTTCGGCAACAACGTCGAGGACAAGCTGCGCCCGCTCCGGTACCTGCTGTTCTACCTGGCGAGCGGCATCGTGGCGACGATCACCCAGACGGCGATCATCCACACGGGGTCGAACGCGGTGATCCCCAACCTGGGGGCATCGGGGGCGATCGCCGGGGTGCTGGGGGCGTACCTCCTGATGTTCCCCCGCCGGCGGGTTCTGACGCTGGTCATCTTCTTCCTGGTCACGGTGGTGTACATCCCTGCCTCCATCGTGCTGGCGGCGTGGTTCGTCCTGCAGTTCTTCAGCGGGGTGCTGGCCCTGTCGCAGAGGATGAACGCGGGCGGCGGGGTCGCCGTGTGGGCGCACATCGGAGGGTTCCTGTTCGGCGCTGCGATGGCGCTGCTGTTCTTCCCGAAGGAGCGGTTCGGGGCGCGGCCGCCGCCACCTCGGCCGGATCTTCCGGGGCGTCGTGGGTGGGGTTGGAACCGGAGGCGACCGCCGCCACCCGGGCTGGCCTGGCCGCCGGCGTAACCGTGCGGCCGAGGCGGGACCGGTCCCGCTACAGGTCCCGGACCATGGCCACGGCGGAGGCCGCGCACTCCTCCCGCGCGTGCGCGCTCTCGCGGATCGACGGATCCAGTTCTCCACGAGGGATCGTTCGGAACTCGAGCGCTTGGAAGAACCCCTCCGCCGTCTCGCTGAACAGGCTCAGCCGGGCCATCCCGCGACGGCGGGCCTCCATGGCGGCGTTGGCCGTGGCCAGGATGCCGAGCCCCTTGCCCCGGACGTCCTCCCGGACCGCGAGGGAACGAAGCAACCCGTGCCCACCTTCGTTCAGAAGGGCGAACGTGGCGAGGAGCGTGCCACCAGCGTCGCAGACGAACGTCGAACCGAGGCGGCCGGCCACCCCGTCCGCGGAGAGTCCCGATGCGTCCAGCAGAAGGGCGACCCTTTCCGCATCGTCCGGGGCGGCGGGTCGAAACGTGCCCGCCGGCACATCGTCCATCAGGGATCGGATGTCGGGCACGGCGTAGGTCGGAAGATCGACGTCGTCGAGCAGGTCCGCCGGACGGGACGCGCCCGTGAAGACGAGCAGCGAATCCCATCCCATGGCCGCGGCTCCGGCGATGTCGGTGTCGAGGCGGTCGCCGACGACCAGCGGCCGTTCTGCACCGGTCCGGGCCACCGCGGCCCGGAACATCGGAGCGGCGGGCTTGCCGACGACCGTCGGGGTGGCCCCGGTTGCCGTGGTCACGGCGGCCAGGATGGCACCGGCTCCCGGCCACAATCCATCCGGCGCCGGATAGGAGGCGTCGGGGTTCGTGGCGACGAGGCGAGCCCCCCGCTCGACCAGCAGCGTCGCCGTGCGGAGCTTCGGATAGTCGACCGAGCGGTCCCAGCCGACCACCACGAGGTCGGCGGACGGCGGCTCGCCGTCAACCACGTCGAAGCCCGCCGCGGCCAGGGCGTCTCGGATCCCTCGCTCGCCGATGACGAACACGGTGCGCCGCCGGCCTGTTGCTTCCCCCGGCCCGGCCGGGCCCTCTGCTCGCAACAGGTCGGCGGTGGCAAGCGCCGAGGTCAGCACTTCGTCCGGGGAGGCGCGGACCCCCATGAAACGGAGTCCGTCCGCGACCTGGTCCGGGGTTCGGCTGGAGTTGTTCGTCAGGAACAGGACCCGGCTACCAGCCCGGCGGACCGCGTCCAGCGTGTCGGCAGCACCCGGGACGGCCCGAGCGCCGCGGTAGACGACGCCGTCGAGGTCGAGTAGAAGCGCGTCGTACCGGCCGGCAACCGTGGTGGAACGCTCTCCCGTCACCTGGCGAGCTTGCGCGTCAGCCGGGTCAGAGCTTCGCGATACTCGTCCGCGCCGGGTCGCATGGCGATGGCGAGCTTGAGGTGCGCGACGGCGCGGGTCCGTTGGCCCGTTCGGGCGCAGGACAGGGCCAGGCCGAAGTGCGCGTAGTCATTCACCGGGTCGATCGCAACCGCCCTGGCGAACTCCAGGCGGGCTCTCGCGTTGCGACCGGAAAGGTAGAGCGCCCGGCCGAGCGTCTCCCGGATCGAACCCTTGTCCGGCTCGATCAGCTTGGCCTCGGCGAGCAGCATGGCCGCCTGGTGGGGATGGCCGGTCCGAAGGAACTCCCGGGCCCGGGACAGCAGGTCGTAGGCGCGTGCGGATCCACTGCTCGGTCCTCCGCTCGTGCCCAGGGAACCCCCAGGTGCCCTTCTGCCAGGATCACTTGCGTACGTCACCGCGACCTTCCCGCTCTCGCGGTCCGCCACCCGCGTCCGCCCTGGAATCATCCTCTATCCGAAGGCCAACGTCCGAACGGCCGTTTCCCGGCCCGGATGGCTCCGGACTTGGCCCCCGGGATACGGCCGTTCGGTCGCCCTCCCGGTTGCTATAAAGGGGGCGTGCCTGACGTCCGCCCGTTCACCGGCCTCCTGTATGACGAAGGAGCTGGCCCACTCGAGGTACTGACGGCGCCACCGTACGACGTGATCTCGCCGATGGATCAGGATCGCCTCTATGCCGCGAGCCCCTACAACATCGTGCGGCTCATCCTCGGGAAGGAGGAGCCCGGCGACGACGCCTCCGTCAACAAGTACACCAGGGGCGGGTCGGCGCTCCGATCGTGGCGCGATCGGGGCGTCCTCAAGCCCACGCCTCAGCCGTCCCTCTTCCCGTACGAACTCTCGTTCCACTTCGGTGGGGTGTCGCGGCGTATCCGCGGACTGATCGCCGAGGTGGGCCTGGAGCCCTGGGGAGGGTCGATCGTGCCCCACGAACGCACCATGCCCGGGCCCATCGAGGACCGCCTCGCGCTGATCCGCGAGGTCCGGGCGAACCTCTCCCCCGTGTACAGCGTCTTTCCGGACGCTTCGTCCGAGGTGACGGAGTTCCTGGACGCCGCTATGCGTGGACCCCCGGACCGGGAGGTGATGGACGACGCCGGCACCCGTCACCGATTGTGGGTGACCACCGACGACATCGGACGCGCGGTCGAGGCCATCTGGTCGAAGACCCTGATGATCGCCGACGGCCACCACCGCTACACGGTCGCGCTCGCCCATCGCGAGGAGATGCGCGAGCGTCATGGGCCCGGCCCATGGGATTCCACGATGATGTTCGTCGTGGACGCCGGCTCAGAGGATCCACCCGTCCTGCCGATCCACCGGCTCGTGGCCGACGGCATCCCCCGCGACGGGCAGGATGGCGAGCTGGTCCGCGACATGGCCGAGGTGCTGGCCACCCTGCGTGACGAAGACCTCACCGTCGGCGTCGTCGAGATGGAACGGGGCCAGCTCGTCCATCGGGTCGAACGGCTCCCCGGCGCACCCCCGACCGTGTGCTCGCTCCACGAGCACGTGCTCGACCGAGTCCCCGACGACAAGATCCGGTTCGTCCCCGACTCGGTGGCGGCGGAGCAGGCCGTGCTCGCGGGCCGTGCGACGATCGCCTATCTCCTCCCGCCGACCCGGGTGGACCGGGTCTGGAGCGTGGTTCGGAGCCAGGCGCGCCTTCCCCAGAAGTCCACGTACTTCTGGCCGAAGCCCCGGACCGGGATGGTGATCCGGCCCCTCGACCCCTAGCGTCGAGGGACCCGCCGGCATCCGTTCGACGGAGACCCGCTCTCTTGTGGTTCGCGGTCAATCGCTCTCGGTCTGCTCCAGTTTCTTCACCTCCGTCGCGACCACCTCGGTGACGGACCGGCCACCGCCTCCGTCCCGGAAGAAGCGCCGGATCAGGTGACCACGAACGAGCACGGCGTCGCCTTTCAGGAGCGGCTCGCAGCTCTTTCGTGGAACCCGGTCCCACGCCGACACCGGGAGGGGGAGGACTCGCCTTCCGGCTTCCGGAACGTGAAGACGGAACCTGGTCACCTTGTCCCCGGAGGGCATCTCCTTCACCTCCGGCTCGTCGGACAGCCGCCCGGCGAGCACCACGACGTTCACTGCAACCATGGCTTCCCCCTTCCGCCTTCGGCAGGATAGCGAGGGGGTACGACATTCGATCACCCGCCGGTCGCTGCCCCGTTACCAGGGGTGCCGGTAGACTCGGCCGGTGACCTCGACCGTCGAAGTGGCCGAAGGCGTCGTGGCGATCGACACCATGATGGCCGGCCGGGAGAAGGTTACCTCCGGATACCTCCTTCGTGCGTCCGAACCGGCTCTGATCGAGACCGGGCCGACCACCTCGGTCCCCGCCGTGCTGGCGGGCCTCGGCTCACTCGGTCTGGGACCGAACGACCTCGCTCACATCGTCGTGACGCACATCCACCTCGACCACGCCGGGGGTGTCGGCGCGCTGTCGGGCCACTTCCCGAAAGCCACCGTGTGGGTCCACGAGCGGGGTGCCCCGCACCTCGCCGAGCCCGACCGCTTGGTGAAGAGCGTCGCCAGGCTGTACGGCGAGGAACGGATGCGGGCGCTGTTCGGGCCGGTCGAACCGGTCGAGCCGGACCGGTTGCGATCGGTCTCGGACGGAGATCGGATCGCACTCGGGGATCGAGACATCGACGTGATGTACACCCCCGGTCATGCCTCTCATCACGTGGCGCTCGCCGACTCCCGGACGGGGGCGGTGTTCACGGGCGACGCGCTGGGGATCCACCTGCCGGACGTCGGCGTGCTTCGCCCGGCCACTCCTCCCCCCGACGTCGACGTCGAGCAATCCCAGCAGAGTATCCAGCGCATCCGGGAGCGTGCCCGGTCGTCCGTGCTGATGTTCAGCCACTACGGCCCCGTGTCCGAGGTAGACGAACTCTGTGAGATCGCCAGCTCGAGGCTGACCCGGTGGGCCGGTGTGGTTCGCGCCGCGATGGATCAGACCGACGACTTGGACCGGATCGCCGAGATGCTCGACCGGGGGACGGCCGACGAGTTCGACGGCTCGCCGGATCCAGGGCCTGCCCGGGAGCGCTACGAGCTGCTGGCGACCATGAAGATGAACGCCGCGGGACTGGTCCGGTACTGGCAGAAGCGCGCCGAACGTGAGGCGGCCGAGCGCGACCCGGAGTGAACCTCCGTCAGGACAGCCCGGCCAGCCGCTCGGCCGCGTCGAAGGCGGCAGGGTCGTGTCGCACGACGCGCCGGAACTCGGCGGCGGCTTCGGTCCGGCGACCCGCCCGCTCCAGGAGATCGCCCATCGCGTACCACATCCGAAGGTCTTCCTCCCCGGCGCCGCCGTCCCGCTGATGGGACGCATGTGTCTTCAACAGGCCGATACCTTCGTCGAAGCGACCCATGTCTCCCAGTGCCGCCGCCCCCACGATCGCGGCTTCCGCCTTCGCTTCCTCGGGAACGCGCGCGTGGAGCGCCGCCCGCGCCGTCTCCAGCGCCTTGTCCGGAGCTCCGAGGGCCCGATGCGAATCGGCGATCAGGTGGTTCTGGTCCAGCCGGCCAGTGAGACGCCGGTAGGCCTGCAGCTCGCGCAGCGCCTCCTGGAACCGTCCGGCCCGGTACAGGGCCATGCCCAGCACCTCCCGCACGGCCCCCGACCTCGGGGCCAGTTCCTTCGCCTCCAGGGCTTCCCGTGCCGCCGCCCCTTCCCGCCCGCGTTCCAGCAGGCCGACGGCCTGCTGGAAGGCTCGAACCGCGCGGTCGGTCTGACCCGGCTTGGCCGTGGCTCGGATCTCTTCGACCAGCGAACGCGGAGCCGGCGGGCTCGGACGTCCGGTCGGGCGTGGTCCCCGGGCCTTCTCCGGTGCTGCTGCGCCTGGCGATCGGGCCGGCGCACCCGAACCGGCCCCCGCTCCCGGCCTCCCGGACCTGGACGCAACGGCACGCTTGCCGGAGGTGCCCGAGGTCCTCGAGGAGCCCCCGAAAGCCGCTTTCCTCTTCTCCCCCGAGCTTGCCCGGTAGCTCGCCTTCCCTCCCGCATCGCCAATACGCCGAGCGGTCGCGCCGGTGCGGGTTCGGGTTCCGCTGGCTCCTCCCCCGGATACGCTGCGGCCGCCAGCTGCTCGAACGGCCCGTCCTGCGGGGGGCGTGCGGGGGTTGTTTCGACGCTTGGGAAACCTCGGTTCGGCCATGGGCCAGCAACCTTATCGCACGTGGCTGCGGCTTCGGGCCACGGCATCAGACCCGTACCGGAAACGCAGATGAGGCCCCTCGCGGGGGCCTCATCTCGAAGAGTCTCGGCGGCGACCTACTCTCCCACCCCGTCGCCAGGGCAGTACCATCGGCGCTGGAGGGCTTAACTTCCGGGTTCGGAATGGGACCGGGTGTTTCCCCTCCGCTATGGCCACCGAAACGGTGGGCCTCGCCACGACCGCCCCGGATCCCAACCGGGATCGAAACGGCCGCGCGAGAAACGTTGTGAGGATGCGAGCCTCCGGGCCGGCCCTTCCCGGCGAAACGCCGGAAGGGTCGCGGGCCCCGGAACTCGATAGCGAGCGCGAGCAAGAGTCAAGTCCTCGGCCTATTAGTACCGGTCGGCTCAACACGTTACCGTGCGTACACCTCCGGCCTATCTACCTCGTAGTCTCCGAGGGGCCTTACTCCATTACGGATGGGAGATCTCATCTTGGGGCGAGCTTCGCACTTAGATGCTTTCAGCGCTTATCCCTGCCGAACGTGGCTAACCAGCCGTGCCGCTGGCGCGACAACTGGCACACCAGAGGTCCGTCCGCCCCGGTCCTCTCGTACTGGGGGCAGCTCCCC
>DHWS01000118.1:0-4053 GCA_002413305.1 Actinobacteria bacterium UBA5176
GGGAACGAGGGGAACGCCGCCGCATGAGGTCACGTCCACAACATTTGACAATTGCTCGGGGTTGACGGCCTATAGGAGCATCGGCGTTCACACTACTTCACCCGAGACACGGAGTGACTGTGCCGGGAGCCCGGCGTGCGCGGCCCAGCAAGCGTCCCCTGGCGCTCAAGTCTGCGGATGTCCGCAACGTGACCGCGCAACAGGCTCTCGAAGTGAGAGCCGTGGTTCGGAACCTTCAGATGCAGGAGTTCGTGAACGATAGCCCCAGACACGCCGGGGCGGCCAATGCAACAGCCCCGTCAGCTGGGGTCGTGGTCCTGCGGCGCAGGATGGGTCCGCAGCCAGGCGACCTCCCACTTCGGCAGCGGGTGGGAGGAGAGCCGGATCCCCGAGAGCGGCGGCTGCGAATAGTCGAAGCTCCCCGAGAAGTCGTACGCGTTCCCGTCCAACGACCCGAGCGGGGCCAGCCCGAGCGTGTGCTCCGTGAAGGCGAGGATCGAGTTCACGGAGGCATCGTGTGAGTCCGTGGACGATGGCTTTACGAACGGGCTGATGATGATCATCGGCTCCCGGATGCCATCGCCAGCCGGTGGTGCCACCGGATCGTAGAAGCACCCGCAATCGTCCCAGGTCAAGAAGATGGCGGTGGAAGACCAGTCCGGGCTGTTCATGATCGCGCTCACCTGCTGCGCGATCCAGTTGTCGCCCTGGCGCATCGACTTCCCGTTGTGCTGGGAGTCCGAGTACAGCGGCACCACGAGAGAGAGCGTCGGTAGATCCCCGTTCGTGACGTCGGTCACGAACTGGCCGGGATCGGTCATGTTCGCCCGTTGCTGCGTGTAGAAGCAGTCGGCGAACGTGGGGCAGATGGCCCAGATGTATCCGGGATCGACGACCGGGGGGCTGTAGATCTTCCAGCTCAGTCCGGCCTGGTCCAGCCGGTCCATGATCGTGGGGACCCACGCCGCCTGTGACGGACGGTACGGTCCGGAGCCGTCGCGCTCGGGTACGCAGGTCGGCATGTCCACAGCCGTCGAGATGCCGTAGATCGACGGTGACCACCCGCCTTGCCGTTTGCTGTCGCATCCCCAGCCGGGCCCGCTCAGGTGCGGGGTGTTGATGTGCTGGTCGAGGTAGAACCCGTCCATCTGCGAGGAAGCCAACACGAAATGGGCGCCCCAACTCGAGACCACCGCACCCTCGAAGCTTCGATCGGCGATGGCGAAGTTCTGGGCCAGGGCGGCGATGTTGGGGATCTGTTCGGGCTGGTAGGCCTGGTAGCAGGCGTAGTGGGTGGCCGCGCCGCAACCCCGGATCAGGTCGAAGGCATCCATCTTCCCGCCGTCCATGGCGGTCGTCTGGGCCGTCTGGCTGTGCCCGGCCCCGGGGACGATGTCCGGAGCGGGGTTGAGGTCGATCGTTCCACCGGTGGAGATCGTGCCGGTCAGCGTGCCCTCACAGCGACCGAGGGCCACGCACAGGGGACCGAGCACGGAGTTGAAGCTCTGGTTCTCCTGGTACAGCACGACGATGTGCTTGATCGGCGTCCCGGCGATGGGACGAGGAGGAAGCGGCTGCCACGACGGCGAGCCATCTGTGGCCGGGTTCACGGTGAGATCGAACTGGAAGGACGGCTGGATCGGTTGGAGGTAGTAGATCTCGTCGTTTCCGTCCCGATCCGTGGTGAACGCCACGCGGGTCCCCCCGTCCGGGGAGAACACGGGCTCGGTCTCCGAGGCGGCGGTGTTTGTGAGATCCGTCTGTCCGAGGCCGGCCGGCGTCATCACGAAGATGTCGTTGTTGCCGGTCCGGTCGGACGTGAAGGCGATCTCGGCGCCATCCGGAGACCAGGCGGGCTGGCTGTCGGCCCCGGGATCCTGGGTCAGGTCGACCGATTGACCGGAGCCGTTCGCCGTGGTCACGTAGACCTCCTGGTTCCCGTCCCGGGTCGAGGTGAAGGCGATCTGGTTCCCGTCGGGCGACCAGGCGGGGTCCGAGTCGTCGGCGGGATTCTTCGTCAGGTCGATCGGGGCGCCGGAGCCGCTGGCGTGCTGGACGTACACCTCTTGGTTCCCGTCCCGGGTCGAGGTGAAGGCGATCCTGGTCCCGTCGGGCGACCAGGCCGGTTGGGTGTTCTGGACGCTGCCCGCGGTGGTCGTGACCTGTCGAAGACCCGAGCCGTCCGCTCGCATGGTGAAGATCTCATCGTTCCCGTCGCGGTCGCTGACGAAGGCGATCTGCTTGCCGTCCGGCGACCAGGCGGGGTCGAGATCTGCGGAGGGACCAGGTGTCAGGTCCAGGAGCGCCGAGCCGTCGATGTCCATCCGCCAGATGTCGAAGTTGCCAGAGCGGTCGCTGGCGAACACGATGTAGCCGTTCCCCCGGACGGAGGACGTTCCGGTTGCTACGCCAGAAGCCTGGCCCAGTCCCGCAGCTGCGACGAGGAGGGAAACTGCGGCGACCCCGCTCCAGCAGGCCAGGGAGACACGATGCTTCACGGGCTGCCTTGCCCTATCTGGACGCGACCGCCCTTCGCCCGCCCGAGCTTGACAATGCCCCCCTCGCCCTGTCTTTGCGAGGGGATCCTACTACTCGAAGCGGGGGACGCAAGCGAGGGATTCGTACTCAGATCGTTCCTCAAGCGAGGGATTCGAGGGATTCGGAGGGAGGGAACATGCAGGGAGTCATCGGGTTCCACGTGGGAGATCCGCACACCGACCTGATCTGGCACCACGCCGGCGACCTCGGTCCCGGTCCGATCACGGGCTACGTCATCCTGGGCAACCCCGACAACGATCAGAGTCCGAGGACGGCGGCTCGAGAGAGGGCTCCCCGGTACGCCCCCAGGATCGTCCAGAAGCCGGGGGCCAACGACAAGCTGGGTCCCAACATCCACCAGGTGTCGCTGCTGCCCATAGTCACCTGCCCCGGGCCTGTCCGGGGCCTGCATGGGGGAGGACGGCAGCGGCTGCTACGCCATGGAGATGGCCGCGCGCCGCCACGCCCCGGGCGAGGAGTTCGGGAGCATCGGCAAGTCCTGGGCCCGCCAGACCGACCTGCTCAAGACCCACCGGGGACGCACGGAGCCTCTTGCGCATCCGGAACGCGGGATCCGGACCGACGTTCGGCTCGTCCGCCCACGTCTCCACGGGGAGGTCGGCGGGCGCGACCGCGCTCCTCCAGGACCGACCGCGCGTTTCACGGCCCAGATGTCCCACCTTGATCCGTGCGTCGCTCCTGGAGCCGGCCATCCACCGACCTGTCCGCCGTCATGCCGACTCCTTTGTCGCCCCCGGGGGGCCCGGCGGCGGGTCGACAGCCTGGGTTGACCACACGGTGGCCAGCGTAGTCGGCCATGTGGTCCACGGAGACGATGGTTGGTTTCCCCCGGGGGACCGCCCATCGGCGTCCAGATGCTCGGGACCGGCTCCTCGTACTCCTCCCCAGAGACGGTTCGTCCGCTCGGGTCTCGACGGGGAGGCCTTCGGGGGCGTAGGAAGCCCGTGGGGGTCGAAAACCCGGTTCGGTCGTCTACCATGCCGCGATGCTCTTCCTGCTCTCCCTCGCGGTCCGTGCCCTGGCTCGACTCGTGATCGGCTCGCGCGGTGACGACCGCTCCAAGGACCTCGAGATCCTGATCCTCCGCCATCCGCTCCGAGTCCTGCGACGGAAGAAACCGCATCTCCGGCTTCGCCCCCTCGATCGAACGCTCCTGGCGGCGGCGAGCCGGGTGCTTCCCAGGGACCGATGGGCCTCGTTCATGGTCACGCCGGCCACGCTGTTCCGCTGGCACCGCGAGCTGGTCAGGAGGAAGTGGACGTACCGCGCTACCCGCGGGCCCGGCCGCCCACCCCTCGACCCGGAGGTCCGCGAGCTGATCCTGCGCCTGGCCAGGGAGAACCCCCGGTGGGGGTGCGTGCGGATCCAGGGCGAGCTTCGCAAGCTGGGCATCCAGGTCGGAGCGACCACTATCCGCATGCTCCTGCGCAGGACCGGCCTCGGTCCGGCTCCGCGCCGGATCGGCCCGACGTGGTCGCAGTTCCTCCGGGCCCA
>DHWS01000118.1:4278-4858 GCA_002413305.1 Actinobacteria bacterium UBA5176
TGTACGTCCTGGCGTTCATCGAGCTCGGGACCAGGCGGATCCACCTCACATCCTCCACCGACCATCCCGATTCGGCGTGGGTGACCCAGCACGCCCGGAACCTGGTGATGGACCTGGGTGATCGCACGACGCCGATCCGGTTCGTTCTCCACGACCGCGACGCCAAGTTCACCGGCTCCTTCGACGAGGTGTTCCGCTCGGAAGGAGCCGAGGTGATCCGCACGCCGATCCGGGCCCCGAACGCCAACGCTCACATCGAACGCCTGATCTCGACCCTTCGAAGGGAGTGCCTGGACTGGACGCTGGTCCGGGGCCGACGACACCTGGACCGGACCCTTCGGGCCTACGCCGACCACTACAACCGGAACAGGCCCCATCGTGCCCTCGGTCTGGCAATCCCCGAGCCCGTGGCCGAGGATCCGGTGCCAACTCGTCCCCGAGACGTGCGCCGACGGGAGATCTTGGGCGGGCTGATCAACGAGTACCATGGGGTGGCCGCGTGACGAACCCTGATACTCGACCCCCGCGGCTCCCGGCGCAACGATCATGCTCAATCCGGCAGCCCTGATCCTGCGGTACA
>DHWS01000090.1:0-1351 GCA_002413305.1 Actinobacteria bacterium UBA5176
ACGCCGTCGTTCGTGATGGTGGGGGCTCCCCACTTCTTGTCGAGGACCACGTTACGGCCCTTGGGACCGAGCGTGATGGCGACGGCGTCGGCGAGCTTGTCGACCCCGGCCTCCAGCGCCCGGCGGGCTTCTTCGTTGAACTTCAGTTCCTTCGCCGGCATGTGGGAACTCCCTTACTTCTCGATGACGGCCAGGACGTCCCGGGCCGAAAGGAGCAGGTACTCCTGACCTTCGACCTTGACCTCGGTGCCGCCGTACTTGGAGAAGATGACCTTGTCGCCGGGCTTGACGTCCATGGGGACCCGCGCACCGTCCTCGAACTTGCCGGGACCGACGGCGATGACCTCGCCTTCGGTGGGCTTCTCCTTCGCGGTGTCCGGGATGACGATGCCGAAGGAGGTCTTCTCCTCCTCTTCCGTCACCTTGACGACGATGCGGTCATCCAGCGGCTTCAGGCTGAACTTCTTCGCGCCCATTCTCCCTCCCTCCGTACCTGCAGTGGTTAGCACTCTTTCGTGCCGAGTGCTAACAGTCTAAAGGGGCAGGCGCCAATGGTCAACGCGAGGGTGCTCAGGCCGAACGCAAGGGGACGCCCCGCAGACGCGAGGCGTCCCCTTCAGCGTTCGGGTCAGCGCTTCCCTACGCCAGCGTGACCGAGTCCACCGCCGTGTTCCACTTGTCACCGGTGGGGCCGGACGTCCCGCCGATCTCGCCCGCGACCCAGTAGTTCGTCTGGTTTCCCGACGGGTCGATGGCGATCGCGTTGTAGTCGCCGAACCGGCCGCTGACGTTCGCGGCGGTGCCGGCCTTCACGACCTTCACCCCCGGGAACTTGGTCGCCAGCGGGGCGGCCGTGGTCACCAGGCTCGCGAACGTCGTGCTCGACGACCGGCTGAATGTCAGGACCACGTTGTCCGCCGAGGTGAGCGACGCCGCGGGGTAGATGTAGTACATCGACAACTTGGAGGCGGTGAGCGCCTTCAGCAGCGAGACCGTGGTGAGCGACGGATCGGCGTTCACCTCGGTGACCCGGGCGCAGGCCCGCATCACGGTGTCGTTCTTCGGGGTGCAACCCACGGTCTGGGTGCTCACCAGCACCTTGTCCCGCCAGACGACGTGCTGCGTGCGGTTGTCGCCGCTGTCGATGAGCGTCGATGTCCCCGACTGCTGGGCTCCCGGAGGCTCGTTGTACTTGGCGACCGTGATGTCGGCCAACTGCGTCAGGGTCACCGTGCTCGGCGGCACACCCGTCGAGGTCACGGTATGGAACTTGGTGCCGGCCAAGCCGTCCGTCGAGGCGAAGTACAGCTTGGTGGTGGCTCCGAGGGACTGGGCCGGGACCAGCGAGAAG
>DHWS01000090.1:1605-12309 GCA_002413305.1 Actinobacteria bacterium UBA5176
CGCCGCGCCCAAGAAGCTTCCGCCGCCGCCCGAGCACTGCTGTGCCGAGAACTCGTTGAACCCGAGCCCGATGACGTTGTCGTCGATGCCGCCCTTGCCCTGGTCGGGGCACCCGCCGTTGGTCACATGGGTGGAGGGGTATCGGACGTTGTAGAGGTTCCACACCCCCGTCGGGTTGTTCGTCTTGGAGATCGCCATGATCTCCCCACCCAGCGTCACGTCGAAGATCCCGCCGTAGAACCGGTTCGAGATCGTGTCGAACAGCAGCCACGGGTCGGAGATGAAGTCCGAGGACGGCCGCGAGGTGAAGAAGGCGCTCAGCGCGAACGGCCCGGAGACCGACGTCGACCCCTGCCAGATCCGGCCCACGTCGTTGATGAACTGGACCTCGTAGCCGTTGCCGACCGCCAGGCCCATGTCCGGAGGCGTGAGCGAGAAGCCGTTCTGGTTCACGTTGTCCTGGTTGCCCAGCGCGCCGGCCAGCGGCGTGCCCGGGGTGATGGTGAGCAGCGGGCTCGTCGCCGTGGCGTCGCCGGGAACGGCGCTGCCCCCGGTCGACGAGGACTGTGGTGCCCGCCGGAGCGGGATCTTGATCGCCGGACGGCGGACGGGCGCCGCGGCATGGATCGAAGCCGCGTTCACCGTGCCGGCCAGTCTGACGCTGGTGCTGTGCGCCGCCAGCGAGGTCACCTTCGCTACTCGCGATGCGGCCTTCGGCGTAGCGAACGCGGACGATCCCACAGCCATCCCCGCTGCGGGCACTGCAAACAGGGCCACGGTGACCCCAAGCGTGAAGAGTCGTTTCATCGACCCCCCCTTTCTTTTCGGAACGAACGGACAGTCTCACACGGTTTCTGCGGAATCGTCCACACGGCCGAATGACCGACACGTCTGGGGAGCGACGGGTTCGGACCTCAGGTCACAGACCGGCCGCGGTCAGCTTCGGCCGGGCGGTGAGGAAGTAGGCGATGGCCATCCAGAACCCCACGCCGACCAGCGCCCCGCCCCCTTGCACCCAGATCCACGGTTTGCGGCGGAGGCCGGCCGCCTCCCAGTCGTCCCGGGGCCGGACGGCGGCGTCGATCGCGCCCCACAGCGGCAGGGCGACCACCACGAAGGCCAGGAGGAAGACGACCAGCTGGTCGTTGCTCACGTTGAGAAGCTTCAGGCCCGAGGCCAGCAGGACGAACATCAGCGCCGTCCGGATGAGCGTGTCGTGCGCCCGCGAGGACAGCCGGGCCCCCAGGAACACGCCCGGGAGGCTCCCGATCAGCACAGACGCGGTCAGGCCGAGTTTGAAGTCCCCGAACAGGATATGGCCGAGCGCGGCGGAGGCCACCAGCGGGATGGCCTGCACCAGGTCCGTCCCCACCAGCTGCTTCGCGGACAGCATGGGGTAGAGCAGCAGCAGAGCCACGATGATCAGCGAGCCCGAGCCCACCGAGGTCATCCCGACCACCAGGCCCCCGACGAAGCCGATGACCAGCGTGGGCACGGGCTTGATCGCGAAGGGTTTCGCCACGGCCTCGGCCCGCCCCGCCGCCCGGTCCGCGCCGGCCCGGCGCGTCAGCCGGGCCTGCAAGAGGCCCTTGGCGAGGATCGACGCGACCGCAAGCATCAGGGCCGCCCCGAGGACGATCTTGAGGTTGCTCTGCACGCGGTCGCCGTTCCCGAGTTGCTTCAGGATGAACAC
Source organism: Actinobacteria bacterium UBA5176 (assembly GCA_002413305.1). Taxonomy (GTDB): domain Bacteria; phylum Actinomycetota; class UBA4738; order UBA4738; family UBA4738; genus UBA4738. Next base: position 3,299 of record DHWS01000090.1, read on the forward strand.
GCCGACGAAGGCGGCGGGCACCGAGCCGATCGCCAGCCAGCGAACCAGCGTCCAGTTCACCGTCCCCCGCTTGATGTGGACCCCGCCGCCCACCGGCTTCATCACCATGGCGGCCACGAGGTCGCTGGAGACGGCCGCCAGAGGCTGGATCTTGAACAGCAGCACCAGGATCGGGGTCATCAGGGCGCCGCCGCCCATCCCCGTGAGGCCGACGACGAAGCCGACGATCAGCCCCGCCAGCGCCACGTACGGATCCAGGTGCATCGCTCAGGCTCCCTTCGGCGTCCCGCGGCCCTTGTCAACCAAATCCACCATCTCCACCAGTTCAGTAGACATGGGTGACAGGAAGATACCGAGTCCGAGCCCGAGGTGTCAACCGCCTTCTTCGTGCTGCCCCGCCGCGGCGGGACGCCTGGTCAGTGCGACGACCAGGCCTCCGGGTTGGTGGCCAGGGCCCTGACCTCCTCGGGAAGCGCTCCCCCGACCAGATCGGAAAGGGAGACGACCTCCAGCACCGCTCGAAGGTTCGCCCGGACCGCGATCCACACGTCCTGGAGGGAGGCGGCCGCGCCTTCGTAGCGGATCTCTTCGGGCCGAACCTCGTGGACGCTCGCCAGCGGCCCCTCGACCGCCCGGATGATGTCGGCCAGGGAGATGTCCTTCGCGTCGCGGGCCAGCTCGTAGCCGCCCTCCGCGCCTCGGTAGCTCCTGACCAGCCGGGCGTGCTTCAGCTCGGAGAGGATGTTCAGGAGGAACTTCAGGGGGATGCCCTGGGCCTGGGCGATCTGGTCGCCCTTCATGGGACCGGTGCCGGCAGCGGACGCCAGCTCCGCCATCGCCCGAACCGCGTAGTCCGCCTTCGCCGAGATGCGCACCGCGTCATTCTGCGGCATGGACGGCCCCCTGACGAGCCCCTCAGTTGCTACGGAGGTATGCCACCGTCTCCCGCAGGCCGTCCTCGAGGTGGGTCCAGGGTTTCCAGCCCAGCTCGACCGCCGCCCGTGAGCCGTCCAGCGCGCTCCGGGCCCGGTCCCCCGGCGGCAGCGGGCCGAACCGCGGCTCGCCGCGGTGGCCGGTGATGCCGGCCAGCATCCGGTACAGACCGCTCACGGGGGTCTCCACGCCGGTGCCCACATTGACCGTCTTCCCCGAGCCGCGGTTCGCGGCCAGGGCCAGCGCGTTCACCGCGTCGTCGACGAACAGGAAATCGCGCGTCTGGCTCCCGTCGCCGAACACGACGGCCTGCCGGCCCGAGAGGGTCGCGCCCGCGAAGGCCGCCACGACGCCGAACCCGTCCACCGGGTACTGCCGGGGACCGTAGACGTTCGACAGGACCACCGAGGCGAAGTCGAGATCGCGGGTCCCAGCGAAGAACCGCAGGTAGTCCTCGGCGAGCTTCTTCGAGATGGCGCCGGGGTCGAGCGGCCGGGCCCCGGCCAGGGCCGTCTCCTTAAGGGGGTAGCCGGCCCGGGACTCGCCGTACACCGACGCCGAGGACGCGAACACGACCTTGCGAGCCCCGCACGCCACGGACGCCTGCAGCACGGCCAAGAGGCCCAGAACCCCGGTGCGGGCCTCTGTCACCGCTTCGGGCGGCTTCAGGCGACATGCCGCCAGGTGGTAGACGACCTCGGGCTGGTACCGGACGAACAGCGCCCCGAGCCCTTCGGCCCCGATGTCCACGCTGTAGAAGGTGAACCGTTGGCCGTACGCGCGGGCCTGGGCCAGGTTCCCGACGTGGCCGGTGGAGAGGTCGTCCACGGCCACGACGCGGGAGCCTTCGGCCAGCAGCCGGTCGCACAGGTGCGAGCCGATGAACCCCGCTCCCCCGGTGACCAGAAACGTCGTCACGGCCGTTACGCCAGCTGGAGCCCGGGCGAGGCCGAGACCTCGAGGGGGGTGCGTTCGCCTTCGACCAGCCGGTAGTAGCCGGCGCAGGCGATCATCGCGGCGTTGTCGGTGCAGAGCTCCGGAGGCGGGATCAGCACCTCGAACCCCTCGGCACCGGCCCGCGAGGCCATGAGCTCACGGAGGCGCGTGTTCGCCACCACCCCGCCACCGAGCACGATCATGCCGACGCCCTTGTCCTTCGCCGCAGCGATCGTCTTGTCGACCTGGACCTCAACCACGGCCTCCTGGAAGGAGGCGGCGAGGTCGTCCGGGGACACCTCGTGGCCCCGGGCGCGTTCGGCCTTCACGTGGCGAACCACCGCGGTCTTCAGCCCGGACAGCGAGAAGTCGTAGCCGCGGTCCGCGGCGGCCCGCGGGAACCGGACGGCGTGCGGGTCGCCGGTGCGGGCCAGCCGGTCCAGCTCCGGGCCGCCGGGGAACCCCAGGCCGATGAACCGCGCCACCTTGTCGAACGCCTCCCCGGCCGCGTCGTCCAGCGTCTGGCCGAGCAGCTCGTAGACGTGCGGTTCCGGCACGTGGACCAGCATGGTGTGGCCGCCGGACACGATGAACGAGACGAAGGGCTCCTCGATGGGCCCGTGTTCCAGCACGTTCGCGTAGATGTGGCCCTCCAGATGGTTCACGCCGACGAACGGAACGCCGAGCGCCATGGCCACGGCCTTCGCGCAGGCGATCCCCACCAGCAGCGCCCCCACCAAGCCGGGCCCGACCGTGACGGCCACCGCATCCACCTCGGCAACCCACATCCCGGCCTCGACCAGCGCTTCGGTGATCAGCGGGTTGATGTTCTCCAGGTGCGCCCGCGAGGCCACCTCGGGGACCACGCCCCCGAACTTCTCGTGCAGATGCTCCTGGCTTGCGATGAGGTTCGAACGCACATGCCGGCCGTCCTCCACGACGGCCACGGCCGTCTCGTCGCAGGACGTCTCGATGCCGAGGACCCGCATGCGGACGCCTCAGCCGCCGGTGCTCACTCGACCGGGTCGCCGCCGGGGGCGCCGGCGATGATGTCGGCGAGCTGCTCCGCGTAGGCGTCCGAACGCACGTCGTCCACCCACATGACCAACGCGTCCTCGTTCGTCTCCTGGTAGTAGTTCTTGCGGATCCCGACGGGCCGGAAGCCGAACCGCGTGTACAGGCGCTGGGCGCCCCAGTTCGAAACCCGGACCTCGAGCGAGACGGTCTGGGAGCCAAGCCGGATGGCCTCCCGGATCAGCTCGTACAGGAGCCGGGTGCCGATCCGGTGGCGATGGTGGGCGGGGTCGACGGCGATCGTGGTCACATGGCCCTCTTCGGCGTAGACCATCAGCCCGCCGTACCCGACTACATCCCGGCCGATCCGGGCCACGAGGTACGAACGGTTCCGCAGCTCGTTCATCTCCGACAGGAAGAGGTTCGGGCTCCAGGGACGCGGATAGACCTGCCGCTCGATGGCCATGACGCCCTTCAGGTGGCGCCGACGCATGCGGGTGACCTCGAGCTCAATCGGCTCGTCGACGGTGCTCCCAGGCGATCTCCGCATCGGCCTTCCTGACGTAGAAGGGCTTCAGGTCGTACACCCGATCGAATTCTTCCCGCTGGAAGCGCGGGATGGCCAGCTCGACCAGCGCGGTCGCCGCGGGGAAGGCGTAGGCGGCGGAGGCGAACTCGACGTGCTTCCCGGCTTCCTCGAGCTCCCGACGGTACACCAGCGTGCCGTTCCCGACCAGCATGGTCTCCTCCGGCCGGGCTTCGAGCTCCGCGGTGAGCCGGGCCGCGGAGCCCACCTGGAAGTCGGTGATGCGGGTCACCCCGCCGGGGACCGGACGGTAGAACGCGTAGAAGAGCTCGCCCCGCTTGGCGTCGATCGTCGCGCAGATCCGGCGCCTTGCGTACCGGACGGAGAAGGCGACGACGTCCAGCGAGGCGAGACCGGCGATCGGCACGTTCAGCACCTGGGCGAGCGTCTTCGCCGTGGCGATCCCCACCCGCATCCCGGTGAACAGCCCGGGGCCCAGCCCGACCGCCACGCCGCCGATCGAGGAGATCGGGACGTCGGCCCACCGAAGCAGGTGGGTGATGTTCGGGGTGACCAGCTCGTGGTTGGCCTTCGTCCCGGTGAGCATGCTGGCGGCCACGATGCCCTGGTCGCTCCCCAGGGCCACCGCCGTCTGGTTGGTGGACGTCTCGATGCCGAGGACCAGCACCTAGGCGACCCTCCACGGGCCGACCAGCTGCTCCAGCCGCTCCCACCGGAGCGCCCAGCCGGGGCCCTGCGCGTCGGCCACCAGGCGGCGGACCGTCTCCGGTTCGTCCTGTCGCATGGTGAGCTCGACCTGCAGGTACGACTCGGGGAGCAGCGCCTGGATCGCGTCGCCCCACTCGATGAACACGATGCCGCCGAGGTCGAGCATCTCGTCGAACCCCAGGTCAAGCACGTCCTGCAGGCGATCCAGCCGGTAGACGTCGAGATGGTAGACCCGGGTGGTGCCCTCGTACTCCCGAACCAGGGTGAACGTGGGCGAGAGGACGGGCTCGGCGACGCCCAGGGCCCGGGCGGCGCCCTGGACGAACGCCGTCTTCCCCGCCCCGAGGTCTCCGGTCAGGCTCACCACGTCGCCCGGCTCCAGGAGCGTGCCGATCGCTTCCGCCACCGCCCGCGTCCCTTCCGCAGAGTTCGTGGCCAGATCCAGGGCGGCACGCATCCGAGCAGGTTAGAACAACCCGAGCTGCTCTTCCCCCGCCGTCACCGGCTCGGGCGGGGGTTCGGCGACGATCCGGCGGATCAGCTCGAAGTCGGCCCGGATGGCCGCCATCTGCGAGCCCGCTTCTCCCCCGCCGTGCAGGATGGCCGCGGGATGGAAGGTGGGGATGACTGCCCGCCCGTCGACCTCGAACCGCTGCCCGCGGACCCGGGTGATCGAGACCTGCCGGTCGAGGATGACCCGGGTGGCGAAGTTGCCCAGCGTGATGATGACCTTCGGCTGGACCAGATCCAGGGTGCCTGTCACGTACGGCCGGCACGCCTCGAGTTCGTCCGGGAGCGGGTCGCGGTTGCCCGGAGGCCGGCAGCGGACGCAGTTCGTGATGTACACGTCCTCGCGGGCGAGGCCGATCTCGCCGAGCAGCTTCGTCAGGAGCTGGCCGGCGGCGCCGACGAAGGGTTCGCCCTGCTTGTCCTCGTGATAGCCGGGCCCCTCGCCGATGAACATCGCGTCGGCGTGGGGGTTCCCGGTCCCGAACACCACCTGCGTCCGGCCGTTCGCCAGGCGGCAGCGCGTGCAGGTCGAAGCGTCCGCGGCGAGCTCTTCGAGCGTCGTGCTCGTGCTCATGCTCATGGCAGCAACCGTCCTTCCCGGGCCGTGGGGAAGTTCGGGACCGATTCGGCGAGCAGCACCGCCCGGCGGATGGCCTCCGCGACCGCCCGGACGGCGATGTCCTCCAACCGCCGCTGATCGGCCTCGACCCCTCCGGTGGCCAGCGCGAAGGCGGTGTCACCGTCCCACATCGTATGTGAGGGCCGGATCGCTGTCGAGATTCCTTCGTGTGCGGCAAGGCTGAGCAGGTGAGCCCGCTCCTTGGACAGGGTGGCGTTCGTGGCCACCACGACCAGGGTGGTGTTGGTCCGCCCCGGGTCGGCTTCGCCGCCCAGCGTCGCCTGCCGGCCGTCCGGCAGCCGGTCGGCCACGGCCTCCGGCTCCCCGGGGTCCCTGCCCGGGTCCGGCGGGGCCTGGCGAGCCCCCGCCAGCACGCTCCCGTCGTCCGCCAGGACCTCGCCCAGGGCGTTGACGGCGGCCAGGGCGCCGACGATCATCCCGTCCTCCTCGATCGCCGCGGTGCCGAGCCCGCCCTTCACCGCCCGGAGCGGTCCGGCCAGCTTCGCCACCGTCGCTCCCGTCCCGGCGCCGACGTTGCCCTCCGCGACCTCCTCGGACGCGGCCCGGCACGCGGCTTCTCCTTCCGCGGGACCGGGACGGGCGTTCGGGTCCCCCACCCCCAGGTCGAACAGGACCGCCGCCGGCACGATGGGGACCCGCGCCACCACCGCATCGAACCCGAGTCCTCGCTCCTCCAGGTACCGCATGACACCGTCGGCCGCCGCCAGGCCGAACGCGCTCCCCCCCGCCAGCAGCACCGCGTGGACCTCCTGGGTCAGCGTGCCCGGCCGCAGGGCGTCCGTCTCACGGGTCCCCGGCGCCCCGCCCCGAACCTCGCCCGAGCCCATGGTCCCCGGCGGGCACAGGACCACCGTGCACCCCGTGAGCCCCACGGGATCGGTCCAGTGGCCAACGCGGATGCCGGGGACGCGGGTGATCACGAGGCGGCCGAGGAGGACGCGCGCCTGGAACGGCGGCGGGGCGTGGGCTTCGCGGAGGCCAGTGTCTCACCCACGAACCTCCCCACGACCTGATTCCACTGTTCGTGGCGCTCGAGCATCGCGCAATGGCCGGCGCCCTCCAGGACCACCATCCGCGCGTCGGGCAGGCGGTGCTTGATCGCCAGCGCGGATGCCGGCGGCGTCAGGCGGTCGACGTCACCGACCAGCACCAGCGTCGGGACGCGGATCTGTTCGATCGCCTCGGTCAGGTCCATCTCGACCAGGCTGGCCATGAGGTCGCTCCACACCTCGGGCGCGGTGCGAGCGGCGAGCCCCACGACGTGTTCGACCAGTGCCGGCGAGGCGTGCGGGCCGAAGTTCGTCAGCCGCCCGATCAGGTACGCCAGGTTCGCCTCGCCGGCGAACGCCCGGCTGCGGATCGCCGCCACCCGGTCGGCGTGCCGGGCGAGCCGGGCGATCGACACCGAGAGCCAGGTGGCCACCGTGGCGCCCAGGTTCGCCGCCATCGCCGCCACCAGGTCGGAGGCGGCCGTGTTCGCCAGGACGACGCCCCGGATGCGCCCGCCGAACTCCTCGGGGTGCTGGTGGGCGAGGGCCAGCACGCTCATCCCGCCCATGCTGTGCCCGATCACCACCGCAGGTCCTTCGGCCACCTCGGCGTCGAGGACCGCGCGGAGGTCCCGCCCCAGTGCCTCCTCCGAGTAGTCGCCCTCTTTCGCCGGTTCGCTCATCCCGTGGCCACGCTGGTCGAACAGCACGCACCGGTACCGGCTCGAGAAGTACTTCCACTGGTAGTGCCAGGCCGTCATCGAGATGCCGAAACCGTGGACGAAGACCAGCGTCGGGCCGTCCTCCGGGCCGACCACGTTGACCGCCAGCTCCGTGCCGTCGAACGAACGGACCCACCGTTGGACACCGGGGCGCTCGTCGAGGGCCTCCACGCCCTCGGGATCGGGACGGTTCCGCTCCCGCCGGATCGCCTCCCGGCCGGCGATCGTCCCCAGCGCCACGGCGGCCGCCCCTGCCGCGGTCCCGACCAGGCGGCGCTTCGCCCTCCGGTTCACTCCGCCTTCCCCCCCACGAACTCGCGCGGCACCCGTTCGCTCACCCCGCATACCACCTCGTAGGCGATCGTGCCGAGGAGCCCGGCCAGCTCGCCGGCCGTGACCTCCTCCGAACCCTGCCGTCCGATCAGCACGACCTCATCTCCCTCGGCGATGGGGTCGTCGCCGCACTCCACCAGCAGCTGGTCCATGGTCACCGTTCCGGCCACACGGTACCGCCTCCCACGGATCAGGACCTCGGACCGGTTCCCCATCAGCCGGCCGTAGCCGTCCGCGTACCCGACGGGGACGGTGGCCACCGTGGCCTCGCGGTCCAGCCGGTGGGTCAGCCCGTACGAAAGGCCCTCGCCCGCGCCGACCCGTTTGGCAAGAGCCACCGCGCTCTTCCACGACATGGCCGGACGGAGCTCCGAGGCCTTCGGGAGGCCGGGTCCCGGCGGGAGCCCGTACATGGCGACCCCGACCCGAAGCAGGTCGAACCACGTGGCGGGAAGGGCCATGGCCGCGGCACTGTTCGCCGCGTGGAGCGCTCGCGGCCGCACGCCTTCGGCGCGCACATCGGCCACGACCTGCCGGAACCGCCGGGTCTGTTCCTCTGTGAACGGGTCCGCGAGGTCCTCGGACTTCGCGAAGTGCGTCCACAGCCCCTCCACGACGAACCCCGCGTCCGCCACGTCCCGCACGAAGCCGGTGGCCCGCTCGGGCGGGAGTCCGACCCGGTGCATGCCGGTGTCGACCTTCACGTGGACGCCGAGCGGTCCCCGGTCGGGCCGGGAGGCGGCGGCGGCAGCCAGCCTCCGAAGGCCCACGTCGGTGTACAGGGTCGGCGTGAGCCGCGCCTCCAAGGCGTCCGCTTCGGAACCGGGCGGGAACTGGGTGAGCACCAGGATCGGGGCCTCGATGTCCGCCTCCCGGAGTCCGACCCCCTCTTCGACCAGCGCCACCCCCAGCCACGTCGCCCCCGCCTGGAGCGCCGCGCGGGCCACCTCGACGTCGCCGTGGCCGTAGCCGTCGGCCTTCACCACCGCCATGAAGCCCACCTCGTCCGGCTTCAGCAACCGGACGTTGTGCCGGACCGCCCCGAGGTCGATCACGGCCACCGTCGGGCGGTAGCGAACCCCGGCCGCGCCTCGTGCGAACACCTTCAGCCCGGGGCTCCGTCCCGAACCCTGCCGATCGCCTCGGGCAACATGGCCAGGACGTCGCCAGCGGTGGTCCCATCGCCGAGCTCGCCGGCTGCCATCCCGCCCGCCAGGCCGTGCGCGAACGCCCCGAGCCTGGCCGCGTCGGGCGCCTCGAGCCTTCGGGCCAGGAACGCCGCGATCGCCCCGGTCAGCACGTCGCCGGTCCCTCCTGTGGCCAGGTACGGCCCTCCGGTCGGGTTCACCCAGGCCCGCCCCTCCGGCTCGGCGACCACCGTGCGCGAGCCCTTCAGCAGGACCGTGCACCGGAAATCCGACGCCGCCTTCCGGGCGTGCCCCACCCGGTCAGCGATGACCGCCCTCGGGTCGAGGCCGGTCAGCCGGCCGAACTCCCCTGCGTGCGGCGTGATGACCATCGGTGACGATCGATCCGCCAGCCCGCCGGCCCGCCCCGCGAACGCGTTCAGGCCGTCGGCGTCCAGGACGAAGGGTACCGGCGACTCGGCCACCAGCCGCCGGACCACTGCGGATGTCTCCTCGTCGGTCGAGAGCCCGGGCCCGACGGCCGCAGCGCCG
>DHWS01000090.1:12508-13845 GCA_002413305.1 Actinobacteria bacterium UBA5176
GAACGTGGCCTCGGTGATCGCGCCCTGGACCACCCGGAGGATGCCCTCCGGGACGGCCACCGTCACCAGGCCGGCCCCGGCCCGGTAAGCCGACGTCGCCGCCAGGATGGCCGCACCCGTCATCGCCCGCGAACCGGCCAGCACCAGCACGTACCCGGCCTCCCGCTTGTGGCTCTCCGCGCCCCGCGGAACCAGCAGGGCGGCCAGGTCCTCGCGCTGCATCAGCCCCAGGTCGCTTCGAACCAGTCCGTCCGGGAAGCCGATGCGGGCCACCTCGACATCGCCTGCCATCTCCGCCCCCGGGTAGAAGACCAGGCCGGGCTTCAGCGCACCGAACGTGACGGTCCGGTCGGCGACGACCGCCAGGGTTCGAACCGCCCCCGTGGCCCCCTCCACGCCCGAGGGGATGTCGACGGCCACCGCGGGGACGGTCGAGGCGTTCAGGATCTCGATGGCCGCGGCCGCGTCCCCCTCCACCGCTCCGTGGAAGCCGGTCCCGAAGATGCCGTCCACCGCCACGTCCGCCCGGGCCAGCTCCCGCTGCAGCCGGGCAGTTGAGAACCGGTGCCACCGGCCCCCGGTGACGGCGAACCGGCGGAAGTTCGCGGCCGCCGCGCCGCGAATCTCGCCCGGCCGCGCCAAGAGGAGCGCGGTGACGCCCATCCCCCAGCGTTCCAGGTACCGCGCCGCGACCAAGGCGTCGCCGCCGTTGTTCCCGGTCCCGCACAGCACGACCGCCCGCATCCCGTAGGCGCCCTCCGCCACCCCGGTCGCCGCCAGGGCGACCGCCCGGCCCGCGTTCTCCATCAGGGTCTCCACCGTGACTCCCTGTTCCCGGCTGGCCGCGTCGAGGGCGGCGCTCTCCTGGGGGGTGAGGATCGGGAGCATCAGCGGGCCGACACCGGCGCGAAGGTCGGGCTCACGACCGCACCGCAAGGCAGAACGCTGCGGCCATCGTGCGCTCGTGCGTGAGCGCCACCATCACGTCGGATACGCCCAGGGCCCGGGCGCGGGCCAGCGAGCTGCCCGACAGCGCCAGGCTGGGAGCACCCGTGGGAGCCCGTTCGACCTTCACGTCGTGCCACCGCATCTCGCGCACGCCTCCCAGGGCCTTCCGGCACGCCTCCCGGGCCGCCCACCTGGCCGCGAAACACTCGGCCGGGGACGCTTGCCGGGAACAGTAGGCGATCTCGTCCGGGGTGAAGACACGTTCGGCGAACGTGGACCGCCGGGTCAACAGGCGGCGGACCCGTTCGACGTCGACCAGGTCGACGCCGATCCCCACCACGTCCACAGGCGTTCCCTCACTCCACCGTCACGCTCTTCGCCAGGTTGCG
>DHWS01000090.1:14093-18818 GCA_002413305.1 Actinobacteria bacterium UBA5176
ACCACCACCGGCGAGAAGAGCTCGTGGGTCTTCGGGACGAACAGCACGTGGTCGGCGACCGCGCCGATCTGCTCGTCGCCCTCGGTGGCGATGGCCACCACCTCCGCCCCCCGGGCCTTCACCTCCTGGATGTTCGAGATCACCTTGGGGTAGACGTGGCAGTCGGTGGCGATGGCCACCACCGGGGTGCCCTCTTCGACCAGCGCGATCGGCCCGTGCTTCAGCTCACCGGCCGGGTAGCCCTCGGCGTGGATGTAGGAGATCTCTTTCAGCTTGAGCGCGCCCTCCAGGGCCGCCGGGTAGCCGGTGTGACGGCCGATGAACAGCACGTCCCGGGCCTCGGCGAAGCGCTCGGCCAGCCCACGGACCTGCGGCTCCAACGCGAGGGCGCTCTCGACCTGCCCGGGGAGGTCCTGGAGGAGGTCGACGGTGCCCGAGATCTCCACGGGGAACATCGTCCCCCGCACCTGGGCCAGGTAGAGAGCGACCAGGTGAAGGGCGACCATCTGGGTGGTGAACGTCTTCGTCGCCGCCACGCAGATCTCGGGCCCGGCGTGCGTGTACAGCACGCCGTCGGACTCCCGGGCGATCGTGGAACCCACCGTGTTCGTGATGGCGATGACGTGCGAACCCTGCTGGCGGGCGTGGCGCACGGCCTGCAGCGTGTCGATGGTCTCGCCCGACTGGGAGACGCCGAGGGTCAGTGTGTTCGCGTCCAGCACCGGGTCCCGGTACCGGAACTCGCTGGCGATCTCGATCTCCACCGGGAGCCGGGTCCAGTGCTCGATCGCGTACTTCGCGACCATGCCCGAATGGAACGCCGTCCCGCATGCCACGACGAACACCTTGTTCACGTCCTGAATCTGGTCCTCGCGCATCCACAGGTCGTCCAGGGCGAGCCATCCGCGGGTGTCGAAGCGCCCCCGCAGCGTGTCCCGGATCGCCACCGGCTGCTCGTGGATCTCCTTCCGCATGAAGTCGTCGAAGCCGGACTTCTGGGCGGCTTCGAGATTCCAGTCGACGTGGAAGGGCCGGAGCTCGACCTGGAGGCCGTCCAGATCGGTGACCCGGACGCCGTCCGCCCGGACCTCGACCATCTGGCCGTCGTCGAGAGCCACGATCTCGCGGGTCCGCTGCATGACCGCCGGGATGCCCGACGCGACCAGGTTCTCGCCCTCCCCGAGCCCGATCACCAGCGGCGAGGCCACCCGGACCCCGACCACGACGTCGGGCTCTTCCGTGCAGGTGACGACCAGCGCGTAGGCGCCGGTCAGCTCCCTGACAGCCCGCCGAACCGCCGTGGCCAGGTCGCCCTCGTACAGCTCCTCGATCAGGTGGGCGACGCATTCGGTGTCGGTCTCGGAGACCAGCGTGTGGCCCGCCTTCGACAACCGGGCCTGGAGCGTGTGGAAGTTTTCGATGATGCCGTTGTGGATGACCGCGATCCGGTTCGAACAGTCGACGTGCGGGTGGGCGTTGACATCGTTGGGCGGCCCGTGGGTGGCCCACCGCGTGTGGCCCATCCCGACCCGTCCGTCAAGCGCGCCGTGTTCAGCAAGCGCGCCCTCCAGCTCGCTGAGCTTGCCCTTCTTCTTGACGACGGTCAGGGAGCCGTCCATGACGGCCACCCCAGCAGAGTCGTAGCCGCGGTACTCGAGGCGCCGGAGGCCCTCGATGATGATGGGAAGGGCCGCATCGGGCCCCACGTAGCCGACGATCCCGCACATGAGAGGTCCATGGTACCCCGGGCTCGCTTGGTCTCCCCCCGGGAAGCCGCGGTCAGGACGGACCGAGCGCGCCCCGGACGGCCTCCACGATGGCCGTCGTGTGGAGGCGAGCCTCGTCCTCGGTGGGAGCCTCCACCATCACACGGATCAGGGGCTCGGTACCGGACGCTCGCACCAGGACCCGGCCCCGCTCCCCGAGGCGGCCTTCGGCCTCCCGGACCACCCGCCACACGGGATCCGCGCTCTCCAGGCCGGCTCGGTCGCCCACGCGGACGTTCTCCAGGATCTGCGGGAACTTCCGCATGGCACCGGCCAGCTCCGCGACGGTCCACCCCTTCCGGCGGGCCAGGCCCAGGAACTGCACCGCTGTGAGCAGCCCGTCGCCAGTGGTCGCGTGCGAGAGGAAGATCACATGCCCGGATTGCTCGCCGCCCAGGACCGCCCCGCACCGGACCATCTCCTCGAGCACATAGCGGTCGCCGACCTTCGTCTCCACCACCTTGATCCCGGCCTCCTCCATGCACCGGCGGAAGCCGAGGTTCGCCATGACGGTCGACACGACCGTGCTGCCGACCAGCTCGCCCTGTTCCTCCAGGTCCAGCGCGCAGGCCGCAAGGACGTGGTCGCCGTCAACGATCCTGCCCTCCGCATCGGCGAAGATCGCCCGGTCGGCGTCCCCGTCGTGGGCCACGCCGGCGTCTGCGTCGTGCTCCACGACGGCCATGGCCACCACCTCGGGGTGGGTCGCGCCAGAGCCGTCGTTGATGTTCCAGCCGTCGGGCTGGTCGTTGATCGCGATCACGTCGGCCCCCAGGCGCGTGAGCAGCTCCGGCGCGACCCCCGAGGCCGAACCGTTGGCGCAGTCGACCACGACCCGCAGGCCGTCCAGACGTCCGGCCGCGTTGTCCACCAAGTGGCGCAGGTACCGCTCGCCCGCGTCGGGGACCTGCACGATGCGCCCGATCCCTCGCCCGGCCGGCCGGGGACCCCCGTCGGCCAGGGCGACGGCTTCGATCTCGTCCTCGACCTCGTCGGGAAGCTTGTAGCCACTGCCACTGAAGAACTTGATCCCATTGTCCTCGGCCGGATTGTGCGAGGCCGAGATCACGGCACCGGCCTGGGCCCGCAGGTCCGGCGTCAGGAAGGCGACGGCGGGGGTGGTGACCACCCCGAACAGGATCGCGTCCCCTCCGGCCGAACAGACACCGGCCGCCAGGGCGGCCTCCAGGAACTCACCCGACGCGCGGGTGTCCCGCCCGATGGCGATGGCGGGCTGCCGGTCCCCGCGCTCGATCAGGGCGGCCACCGCGGCCCTCCCTAGACGGTAGGCCAGTTCGCCGGTGAGGTCGCGTCCGGCCACGCCGCGCACGCCATCGGTCCCGAACAGCCTTGGCACGATGGGCTATCTTACGGGTATCGACCCGACCGACCCCCAGCCGGCCCCGTCCGGGCGACTCGTCCTGGTGTTCACCGCCGCCAGCATCCCCGAGGGGCTGCTGGTGAAGGGCCTGTTCGAGTCCGAGCAGGTTCCGGTCCTGGCGAAGGGCGAGACTGAGGGCCCGTACCGATCCGGCCCGATGGAGCTGTGGGTCCCGGAGGAGTTCGAGATACAGTCCCGGGCCCTGGTCGAGGAGATCCGAACGCACAGCCTCGAGGTCGGCGACGAGCCGGCCGAAGAGCAGCCCTAGCGCTTCGAGTACTGCGGTGCCTTGCGAGCCTTCTTCAAGCCGTACTTGCGCCGTTCCTTCTCGCGAGCGTCCCGGGTCAGCAGGCCCTCGGCCTTGAGCGGCGGGCGGAGCTCGGGATCGCGTTCGATGAGCGCCCGGGCGATGCCGTGCCGGAGGGCGCCGGCCTGCCCGGCCACCCCGCCCCCGCTCAGGTGGGCGAACACATCGAATTCCTTCTCCAGCCCTGCAACGCGAAGCGGGGCCGCCACCAGCATCCGATGGGTGCGGGAGGGGAAGTAGTCCTCGAGCGACCGCCCGTTCAGACTGAACTGCCCGGTGCCCGGTTGGAGACGAACCCTCGCCACGGCTTCCTTGCGGCGCCCGGTCCCGAGCGATCGATCCTGCACGTCCTGCTGCGCCACCTACGACTCCTTCTTCGCCCTGGACCGGCGGGTCCGCTTCTCGCTGTCAGGCTTTTCGCCACCGGCCTCGGACACGACGAACGCCTCGACAGGCTTGGTCGCCTTCTTGCGAGCACGGGGCGCGGCCGGTGCATCCTTCTTCGTGCCACGTAGCACCCCGGCGCTCGCGGGCATGTCGCCTGCCTTGGCGCGCGTCTCCGCCTTGGCCCGCGCCGCTCCGGCCTTGGCTCGCGTGGCCGTTGGCCCAGCCTGGGCCGAGGCCGAGCCGGTCGTCTCCCCTCTTTCCCTGGCCGCGTGCCCTGCCTTCTCGGTCTTGTGCTTGGGGGGGGGCTTCGGCTTCGGCTCGGGCAGCCCTTCCAATTTCGGGATCTCGCCCAGCCCGAGCGCGACCGGCTTCTGGGCCTGGTGGGGATGCTCCGCGCCCTCGTAGACCTGAAGCTTGGTGGCCATCTGGCGACCGAGGCGGTTCTTCGGGAGCATGCCCTTGATGGCCTTCTCGACGGCCATCGTGGGCCGCGTGCTCAAGAGGTCGCCGTAGTTCGTCGCGCGTAGGCCGCCCGGGTACCCCGAATGGTGGTAGGCGAATTTCTTCGTCTCCTTGCCGCCGGTGATGCGGACCCCACGGGCGTTGATCACGATGACGTGGTCGCCGGTGTCCATGTGCGGAGCGAAGATCGGCTTGTGCTTGCCGCGAAGGATCTTGGCGACTTCGGAGGCCAGCCGGCCCAGCACGACACCATCAGCGTCGATGACGTACCAGCGACGCTCGATGTCACGCGGCTTCGGCGAGAAAGTCTTCATTGGCATCAAGAAAAGCGGCCGGAGCACGGCCGACACAGCAGTCTACCTGGCACGCTTCTGAGGCGTCAAAGATCAGCCGCCCCGAGGTTGCGTCCCGAGGAAGGTTCC
>DHWS01000038.1 GCA_002413305.1 Actinobacteria bacterium UBA5176
TCGTTGGGGTGGTGGAGGGGGGCGACGCGGAACATGACCGGGCCGGAAGTCCCTCAAGGACCGGGCCGAACTCCCGGAGAGGCCGCAGCGTCCGGTGCGGAGACTGTCCTTCAGCCCGATCAACGATCTTGTAGGAGGAGCACTCATGAGCGCAGCACCGCCGAACGTCAACCCCGAGCGGGATCCCGTCTTCCGGGCACTGGTCGCACTGATCGCCATCGGGATGGTGGCGGCCTTCGTCTTCGCCGGCCTGACGAACCGGAACAAGGCCGCCGCGACATCCACCACCAGCCCGAGCGCCTCCAGCTCCATGGGTGGGATGGATATGGGATCGAGCACCGGTTCCACGGGAGGCTCGATGGGCACCATGACCGCCGACCAGATGGCTGCGGCTCACAAGAAGAGCACGCTGGCCTTCCCCGCGAAGACGGCCGGGCTCGGGGGGCAGCCGCTCTCCTACACCATGGACCACGGCGTCAAGGTGTTCGACCTGCGGGCGGAGGACGTCCGGTGGGAGGTCTCGCCGGGACAGTTCGTCGACGCCATGGCCTACAACGGCGCGGTCCCCGGACCGCAGATCCGCGTCAACCAGGGCGATTCGATCCGGGTCGTCCTGCACAACGAGATGAAGCAGCCAACGGTCATCCACTGGCACGGCGTGACGGTGCCGAACGCCATGGACGGGGTCCCGTACATCACCCAGGACCCGGTCATGCCGGGCGAGAGCTTCGCCTACGCGTTCCCGATCGTCGACCCACCCGGGACTTACATGTACCACTCACACTTCAACTCGACCGACCAGGTGGCCAGCGGCCTCTACGGCTCGTTCGTCATCGTGCCGAAGCACGCCACCTGGGACAAGGAGTACACGGAGTTCCTGAACGACGGGACCATAGGCTACACGATCAACGGGAAGAGCTTCCCGGCGACGGAGCCCCTGACCGCGAAGCTCGGCCAGAGCCTCCTGATCCGGATGGAGAACGTCGGCCAGTTCCTGCACCCGTTCCACCTGCACGGGTACCACTTCACGGTCATGGCCCAGGACGGCGCGCCGCTCCAGCATCCGTACTCCGCCGACACCGTCGTGGTGGCCCCCGGCGAGACCTACGACCTCCTGGTCCACGCGGTCTACCCTGGCGTGTGGGCCTTCCACTGCCACATCCTGCCCCACGTGGAGGGTCCCCAGGGCATGTTCGGGATGGTGACCGCGCTGATCGTGGCGAAGTGACGGAACCGGAGCGGTTCGCGACCGGGAGCGCGGGGCCGAGCCCGCGCATAGCATTGCCCGACATGGACCCCGCCTATCCGGCCCACCGTGAGGCCGACGTCGCCCTTCGGGACGGCTCCACGGTGCACGTCCGCCCGGTCCGCGGTGACGAGGACATCGAACGGATCCTGGTGTTCCTGACCGGCCTGTCCGACGAGTCGCGGTACCTGCGGTTCTTCTCGGGCTACCCGAACCTCCAGGGGGCGGCCGAGAGCTCCGCGCAGGTCGACCACGTCGACCGGTTCGGCCTGCTGGCGACCGTGGGGACCGAAGGGCGTGTGGTCGGTCATGCGATGTACTACCGGACCAAGCCCGGCCGGGCGGAGGTGGCCTTCACCGTCTCCGACGACTACCAGGGCCACGGGCTCGGCACGATCCTGCTCGGCCACCTGGCCGAAGCCGCCAGCGCGAACGGCATCTCCGTGTTCGAGGCGCAGGTCCTTCCGCAGAACCACCGGATGGTCGAGGTCTTCCGGGAGAGTGGGTTCAGCGTGGCCATGCGCTCGGAGCCGGGCGCGATCGTCGTCGAGTTCCCGACCTCCTTCTCCCCCGACGCCGCGGAACGGTTCGAGCGCCGCGAGCAGACGTCGGCCGTGGCGGCCCTCCGGACGTTCCTGGCCCCACGCTCGGTCGCGGTTATCGGTGCGTCCCGCACCCGGGGAACGATCGGCGGCGAGGTCTTCCACAACCTCCTGGCCGGCGGGTTCAACGGGCCTGTCTACCCGGTGAATCCGCAGGCCGACGTGGTCCAGTCCGTCGTGGCCTACCCGACGGTCGGCGACATCCCGGGCGAGATCGACCTGGGTGTCGTGGTCGTCCCGGCCGCGCTGGTGGTGCCGGCCGCGCGGGAATGCGGCGAGAAGGGGGTCCGGGCGCTGGTCGTCATCTCCTCCGGCTTCGGCGAGGTCGGCGATGAGGGCCGCGCGCTGCAGCGGGAGCTGGTCGGGGTCTGCCGCGAGTTCGGCATGCGCCTGATCGGGCCGAACTGCATGGGCATCATGAACACGGCCGCGGACGTTCGACTCAATGCGACGTTCGGGCCCTCCTTCCCCCCGCACGGACGGGTCGGGTTCATGTCCCAGAGCGGCGCACTGGGGCTGGCCGTCATCGACCGGACCCAGGCGCTGGGCCTTGGCATCTCGTCCTTCGTGTCGGTGGGGAACAAGGCCGACATCTCGGGCAACGACCTCCTCCACTACTGGGAGGAGGACGAAGACACCGACCTCATCCTGCTGTACCTGGAATCTTTCGGGAACCCGCGCCGCTTCGCTCGTATCACCCGGCGGGTCGGGCGTTCGAAACCGATCGTGGCCGTGAAGAGCGGCCGGTCGGCCGCCGGGGTGCGAGCCACGTCGTCGCACACCGGCGCGCTGCTCGCCGCATCGGACGTCACCGTCGACGCGCTGTTCCGCCAGGCCGGGGTGATCCGCACCGACACGCTGGCCGAGCTGTTCGACGTTGCATCCCTGCTGGCGAACCAGCCACCGCCGGCCGGTCCGCGCGTCGGCATCGTGACGAACGCGGGCGGCTTGGGCATCCTGTGCGCCGACGCATGCGAGGCGGACGGCCTCCAGGTCGCCCCCCTGCCGGAGCGCGTGACGCGACGCCTGGCCGAGTTCCTCCCGGCCGAGGCGTCGCTGGCGAACCCCGTCGACATGATCGCCTCCGCCAGCGACGAAGACTACCGGCGAACGATCGAGCTGCTCGTCGAGGAGGGTGGCGTCGACGCGCTGATCGTGATCTTCATCCCGCCCCTGGTGACCAGAGCGGAGGACGTGGCCCGGGCGATCCGCGTCGGCGCCGGCAGCCTCCGCCGGCCCGTCCCACTCCTGACGGTCTTCATGTCGGCGCGCGGGGTGCCCGACGAGCTGCGCGGCGAAGGGGTTCGGATCCCCTCGTTCGCGTTCCCCGAGGAGGCGGCCCGGGTCCTTGCGCACGCGGTTCGCTACGGGCAGTGGCGCGAACGGCCGCAGGGTGTCGAAGCCGTGTTCCCCGAAGCCCGCGGCGACGAGGCCGCAGCCGTCATCTCCGCGGCGCTCGTCGATGGCCCGCGCTGGCTCCACCCGGACGAGGTCGCGACCCTCCTCTCCTGCTACGGCGTCCCACTGGCGGAATGGCGCCTGGCGGGGTCGCCCGCGGAGGCGGGTGAGGCGGCCGAGGCGATCGGCGGGCCGGTCGCGGTGAAGGCCGTGGCTCCCAAGCTCCTGCACAAGACCGAGGCCCGGGGCGTTCGGCTGAACGTGGACCCGGTGGACGTCGCAGGGGTGGCGGCCGAGATGCGCCACCAGGTGGCCGGGGCGGGGTTCGAGGTTGAACGGTTCCTGGTCCAGCGGATGGTTCCGTCCGGCGTGGAGATGCTGGTGGGCATGGTGCACGATCCCTCGTTCGGACCCGTGGTCGCCGTCGGTGCCGGCGGGACGGCTGTGGAACTGCTGAAAGACGTGGCGGTGCGGATCACGCCGCTCACGGATCTGGACGCCCACGAGATGGTCACGTCGCTGAAGACGTTTCCGCTCCTCACGGGGTACCGGGGCGCCCCCCCGGCCGACGTGGTTGCGCTCGAGGAGGTCGTGCTCCGGATCGGGGCGATGGTGGATGCGCACCCGGAGATCGCCGAGCTCGACTGCAACCCGGTGGTCGTCCTCACCGACCGGGCGCTGGTGGTCGACGCCAGGGTCCGGGTCGAGGTCCCGCTCCCGTTGCTTCCCGTGGCCGCCCGGCGGCCCGCCTAACCCGCAGGGCACCCGTCAGCCTCGATCGAACATCCGGTCCGCGCAGACAGCGGGGCCCTCGCCCTGTTAGGTTTCTGGTAAGGCCGTGTCGATGCGGCCGCGCGGCGTGACGACCGGGAGAAGGTCCGTCGGGCTTCGTCCCCTCGCCGCCCCGGATCGCATGCCAACTCGTCATATGGGAAGGGGTCGAGCGGACCTTGGCCACAGAGA
Source organism: Actinobacteria bacterium UBA5176 (assembly GCA_002413305.1). Lineage (GTDB taxonomy): Bacteria > Actinomycetota > UBA4738 > UBA4738 > UBA4738 > UBA4738. The sequence goes on from DHWS01000038.1 coordinate 4,210, forward strand.
GCTACACGATCGAGGGAGTCATGAAGCACCGGCCATCGGAGCATCGCCGGCGGGTCGTTGACAATCGCAAGGAGGCCGTGCGCATCGCGTCCGCGTGGTCGAGCAAGGGGTTCATCACCACGGTGTCCGACGACCAGCAGCGCGTGGTTTCCCGGTACGAAGCGAAGGAGTAGCACCGACCGGGACGTCATGCGGTCGCGACGCGCGGTGACGCCCCTGGCCGGCGCGGCGGTGGCGTTGGCGCTCGTCGCCTGCTCGCACGTGGGGACCGCAACGCTTCCGGCCGGGACGGTGCGGATCCCGTCCGCCACCGGGACGCACACGCTGCGCGTCCAGATCGCGGACACCGAGCCGGCCCGCGAGGCCGGCCTGATGCACCGGACCCGCCTGGCGGCCGGCAGCGGGATGGCCTTCGTCTTCGCGGCACCGTCGACCCGGTCCTTCTGGATGAAGGACACGGTCATTCCCCTCTCCGCCGCCTTCTGGTCGAAGGGCGGCCGGATCGTGGCCATCCTTGACATGACCCCGTGCCGGCGCGACCCGTGCCCGCTGTACTCCCCCGGCGCCCGCTACGTCGGCGCCGTGGAGGCGAACCTGGGCTGGTTCGCCTCCCGCGGCATCGGCGTGGGCGATTCGGTCAGCCTGGTGAGGGACCCGTGAGCGCCGGCATGCCGTTCGACGCCGGCTGCCTGCTGTGCCGCGCCGAGCGCATCACCCCGTGGCTGTACGAGGACGACGAGTGCTGGGTCGCCGAGTGCCTGATCTGTTCGACACCCATGATCGTGTGGCGACCCCATGCGCTGCCGGCCGCCGAGCTCGAAACCGCGATGCTGGAGGTGCTCCGAGAGCACGCCGCCGCGCGATACGGGACGGACGGGTACTGGATCGACGCGGTTAGGCGCCGCATCCCCGACCACTGGCATGCCCACGCCAGGCCGCGGGGCGGGTTCTTCGGCAGGTAGGCGACGCGAGGCGGAGAGCGAGGCTGGCCCCTCGGGGGGGAACCGCTAGGGCCGACGGAGCGAGATGACCATGTTCGCCACCCGGGTGGCCAGGACCCGCTCCCCCGGCTGGAGGCCGGAGGGGACGCCCTCGGGACCCAGACGGGCGTGCTCGACCGTTCGATCGGGGAAGGCGACAGTGACGTCGTAGTAGGTCGTTCCATGGAGCCCGAGGGGGATCACGTCCACCACCGTCGCTTCGTGCTCGCCCAGCATCGGGTCAGCCTAGCCGGTTCTGACGTCGCCCAGGAGCGGCGCCAGCGCCCCTCCGGACCGCCTCCGCTACCGCAACCCTGCCACCCGGTCGGTCACGTCCTGGAACGCGTACAGGTGCTGGAAGTCCGGGAACACGTAGTTCCGGTCGGGCAGCGGCGCCAGGCCGGCTGCGAAGTAGTCGTCGAAACAGGACCCGGAAGAGGTTCACGGGCGTGAACGTCGGATAGACGCCGGTGGAGGCCAGGCCCGGCAGGTCGTAGGCCTCCAGGATGCCGAAGTGCTGCTCCAGGACGGCATCCGGCGAGTCCCCGTGCGCGTCGCGCGTGCCCACGTTGTAGCCCTCGTCGGACTGCAGGATGATCACGGGCCGCCGGCTGGACGGCACCGCCTGGAGGGTGTCGATCAGGGCCAGCGTCTTCGCGTTCACCGCCTGGAGGTCATCCGTGTAGGCGCCGGCGGGGCCCCGCTTGGTCGCTTCGGCCGGCCCCCGGAAGTTCCCTTCCGGGTCGAAGACCGATGGCAGGTGCGGCGAGAGGATGTGGGCGAACACGAAGTCCGGCCCGCCGTCGCCGGCACGCTTCGCCACCTGCTCGAACTGGAACTGGATGCGGAGCCATTCGCGCCGGTCCCACAGGTACTTCCCGATGGGCTCGTCCGGACCCGGCTCGGGAAGCGCGACGCGCAGTCGGGCAGCGACCTCCTGGACGGTCCCCTGCAGCACGACGTTCTCGTCCGCCTCCGCCACTCTGGACGTCGCCCCCCACCATGACCCGATGTGGATGTAGCGGTAGCCGTGAGCCTGCAGGAAACTCGGGGCAGCGGCGTGCTGGATCAGGCCCTCGAGGGGTACCGCCGTGTCCTGTTCGTCCAGCGGCAGCTGAAGAAGGTCCTGGAGATAGTCGAGGTTCAGCGATGAGGCCAGGGACATCGAGGACCGCGCGTAGTTCGCCGACGGCTGCGCGGGCACCGTGAAGCCTCGGGCCCGCAGGGCGTCCAGGAACGGTTCGTTGTCGAACCCCAGGAGGTCCTTCATCGCCCGGCGCCCCCCGTAGTCGTCCAGGACGATATAGAAGATGTTCGGCGGACGGGCGGGCACCGAGGGACCCGGCGATCTCGAAGCCCCGGGCGCCCGGGACGCCCGGGCCACGGGTGTGGTCGGAACCGGGCTCGAAGCCCCCGGCGAGCACGAGCCCGCCACCAAGCCCGCCAGGGCGACCCCGATCGCCCGCCTTGCGGTCGAACGGCGCTGACGGGACCGGATCACGCAGCCATCGTCCGCTCGCCCGCGACCGGAGGCAAGCGTTGGCCCGGTACGCGGACCGGGGCACCACTCGTAGTATATTGACAATTGTCGATGTTCAACGGTAGGATCCGTATCGACGAGCTTCGATGAAAGGACGAGCCGCGACCATGTCACCAGCCTCGACCGTTCGATCCACCGATACGCAGCAGCGGTTGTCGGCCGCGTGCTGTTACCCACTTGCCGCCCCTGAAGTCGGCCGGGACCAGGCGGTAGCGCTCGCGGACCTCTTCAAGGCTCTGGCGGATCCGAACCGTGTCCGCATCGTCAATCTCCTGGCCAACGCGGATGAGCCCGTGTGCGTGTGCGAGTTCATGGAGCCCCTCGGGCTGGCCCAGCCCACCGTGAGCTTCCACCTCGCCAAGCTCCACCGCGCCGGCCTGCTCCGGCGGGAGCAGCGCGGGACGTGGGCGTACTACTCGCTCCATCCCACTGCCCTGGCCCGCCTGGCCCAGGTCCTCGATCCCGAAGGAGGGACGCCATGACGAACGACGCAGCCCTGCGCGAAGAGGTCCGCGCCCGGTACGCGGAATCGGCGAAGGCCGTCGATGCGGGCTCCGGTGCCGCGAATGATTGCTGCCACGCGGGAACGAGCTGCGCCGAGGAGGGCCACGCCTTCGGCCCTGAGCTCTACGAGGCGCTCGAACGGGAGGGCCTGCCCGGCGCTGCGGTCCTGGCCAGCCTGGGATGCGGCAACCCGACGGCGGTTGCGGAACTGCGCGAAGGCCAGACGGTGCTCGACCTCGGCTCCGGGGGCGGGATCGACGTGCTGCTCTCCGCGAAGCGCGTGGGACCGGCCGGGAAGGTGTACGGCCTGGACATGACGGAGGAGATGCTCGCCCTCGCCCTGAAGAACCGGGAGGAGGCCGGGGCCAGGAACGTCGAGTTCCTCAAGGGCTACATCGAGGACATCCCGCTCCCCGCGGGCACCGTCGACGTGGTGATCTCCAACTGCGTGATCAACCTGTCCACGGACAAGGGGCGCGTGTTCGCCGAGATGGCCCGGGTGCTCAAGACCGGTGGGCGGATCGGCATCGCCGACGTGGTCGCCGGCGACGACCTGACGCCCGAGCAGCGCGCGGAGCGCGGGAGCTACGTCGGCTGCATCGCCGGTGCCCTCTCCTTCGCGGAGTACGCGGAAGGGCTCAAGGTGGCGGGGTTCGTCGACGTCTCGATCACCCCGACCCACGAGGCAGCCCCGGGCATGGTCTCCGCGATCGTGAAGGCCACCAGGGGCCCGGAGGTCATCGCCGACGAAGGACGCCGAACCATGCTCCCCATGGTCCAGGAGCGCTGCTGCTGAGGGCGCGCCCTGCTCTTGTCACTCTTTCTGGCACCGAAAGAGCTCCCGGAGTGGACAGGCTCGACATCCATGGGGTATGTTCGGCTCGTCACGACGCGAGATCGAGCCGCAAGGTCCGAAGGAGCGAAGTGATGAGGAAGGGAGTGGGCCCTCGGGTTCGCTCCCTTTCTCTATGTCTGCCCTTCGTCCACGCCTCCCTCCGGAGCATCTAGGCTCCTGACCGCGATGTTCACCCCCGAGGAACGGGACGAGGTCCGGTCCGGTCTGCTTCGACTGGCCGGCGAGGACCCTCGCCTGAGCGGCGCGGCGATCACTGGGTCGGCCTCGCAGGGGCGCGAGGATCGGTGGTCGGACATCGACCTGTTCTTCGGCGTCACGACCGGGGACGATCTGGAGGAGACCGTCGATGCCCGGACGGCGCTCCTCCACGACCGGTTCGGCGCGCTCCATCACTTCGACCTGCGGGCGGGATCGGCGACCTATCGCGCGTTCATCCTTCCCAGCTGCCTGGAGGTCGACCTCGGCTTCTCGCGCGCGTCCGAGTTCGGCGCTCGCGGGCCGGGCTTCCGGACGGTGTTCGGTGAGGAGGTCGATCGTCCGCCGGCACCGCCTCCCGACGGCGGCCACGTGATCGGGCTGTCGTGGCACCACACGCTCCACGCCCGGGTCTGCATCGAACGGGACCGGCCGTGGCAGGCCGAGTACTGGATCAGCGGACTTCGCGACCACGCGCTGACCCTGGCCTGTCTTCGGCTCGGCCTGCCCGCGGCCTACGCGAAGGGGGCCGACGCCGTGCCACGGGAAGTGACCGCCGGGCTCGAGGCGGCGCTCGTGCGCTCCCTGGCGAAAGACGACCTGTGGCGGGCGCTCCGGGGGGCGGTGGCGGGGTTCCTCAGGGAGCTGCACCAGGCCGATCCGCTCCTCGGGCACCGGCTGGAAGCGCCCCTGCTCGAGCTGGCGAAGATCGGGGCCGGCCAGGACGGCTGAACCTTTCGGGCGGTCGTCTGTCGTCGGATGCGCCGAAGGTCCCGCCACGTCGGCGTCGTTCGGCCCGTCCCTTCGGACGACCCTCGCCGTAGCCTCGACCGAGCTGTCCCGCGACGGGAACAAGAGCGAACGGGGACGAAGGGATGCGCGAGCCGCACGTCGAGATCCTGGAGGTACCGAGCATGGCTTGGGGCGGCCGAGCCCGCTGCGCGGCCGAGGACCCCACCCTGTTCTTCCCGAATGGTGACTCCCCCGGGACCCGCGCGAAGGCCGCCGAGGCGAAGAAGCTCTGCTTCGAATGCGGGGTGCGCCTCGAATGCCTCCGGTGGGCGATCGAGACCGGCCAGGAGGAGGGCATCTGGGGCGGGCTGGGTGTGCGCGAGCTCCGCCGGCACCGGCGAGGGCTCCGGTCGGCCCACCAGCCCAGCCCCGGCCGGCTCTAAGAGGCGCGGAGGGCGTCCGCTCAACCCGCGATGCGGAGCGCGACGGCAGGCCGGATGCGAGACGTTCCCGAGCGGGCACGCCCTCGCGCCCGACGGCCCGCCTGGCATAGACTCCCCGAACATGGACGACACCTCCGACCGGTTCATCGAGACCATCTCTCAGCTCGAGGAGGTCACGGACTCCGTGACTCCCGAGGAGGCCCACCGCGGGTTCGACGAGACGACGCTGCAGGTCTTCTGGAAGAAGTGGCCGGAGCTCTCGGCGTGGGCGGGCTCGCTGTGGCGGATGTTGAGCGAGGAACTGTCTGGGCCGGCCACACCACATGGGGACTCCGACCACCACGAGGTCGGAAGCAGCGGCTGAGAGGCTGAGGGAGATCGCCATGGCCGTCGTCAGCGACGTGATGAATCCCGACGTGCTGACGACCACGGCGGAGACGTCGATGGCCGACGCGGCCCGGGCGATGGTCAAGGCGAAGGTCGGGTCCATCGTGGTCATGCAGGCGTCATGGCTGGACGGGATCCTCACCGAACGCGACGTGCTTCGCGCCGCGGCCTCGGGCGAGGACCTCACCGCGTCTCCAGTGTCGAAGTGGATGACGCCCGATCCGCAGTCCGCGAGCCTGGACATGTCGCTGGACGACGCTGCGCAGCTCATGCTGCTGAACGGGTTCCGGCACCTCCCCGTGGTCGAGGGCAAGGAGGTCCGCGGCGTGGTGAGCATCCGGGATCTCTTCGCCGCCAGGATCCGCCGGGCCTGAATGGCCGGCCTCAGGCGACAGGACCGGGTCCCCCGGAAGACCTACGAGCGGGAGCTCCTTCGCCTCCAGGAGGAGCTGGTGAAGATGGCGGAGTGGGTCCGAGACTCGGGAGCCCGCGTCGTGGTCGTCTTCGAAGGCCGCGACGCCGCGGGCAAGGGCGGGACGATCAAGCGGATCACGGAGTTCCTGAACCCGCGCATCGCCCGCATCGTCGCCCTTCCCGTGCCGACGGAGCGGCAGAAGACCCAGTGGTACTTCCAGCGCTACGTCGAATGGCTTCCCGCGGCGGGCGAGATCGTGCTGTTCGACCGGAGCTGGTACAACCGGGCCGGGATCGAGAAGGTCCTCGGGTTCTGCACGCCTCAGGAGCACCGCCTGTTCCTTCAGCAGTGCCCGATCTTCGAGCGGCTCCTGGTCGAAGACGGCATCCACCTCATCAAGTACTGGTTCTCGGTCAGCGACGAGGAACAAGCCCGCCGGTTCGAAGCGCGCATCGACGACCCGATGCGACGGTGGAAGCTGTCGTCGACCGACCTCTCATCACGGACGCAGTGGGTCGAGTACTCGCGAGCCAAGGACGAGATGTTCGTTCACACCGACATCCCCGAGGCGCCGTGGTTCGTGGTTCCGGCCGACGACAAGCGGCGGGCCCGGATCAACTGCACCGCTCACCTGCTGAGCCAGATCCCCTACGTGCCGCCGACCCTGGAGAAGATCCAGCTCCCCAGCCGCGAGTCCGACCAGGGCTACGTCCGGCCGCCGCCCGAGATCTACACATACGTCCCCGATCACGCCGCCTCCCTCCTGAGCTGACGGCCTCCGCGCGCTCCCGTCACTCTGACCGGCGCTCTCCTCGGGACGGCCGTCCTCCGGAGGACGTGACCATCGCCCCTGTCGAGCCGCGTTCCCGGGACCAGACTTCCCCCCAGGTCACCGCGCCTGATCGCGCAGGGAGGAGGACGAAGATGCGCGCGCTGGTGGTGTTCGAATCGATGTTCGGCAACACGCAGAGGATCGCGGAGGCGATCTGCGATGGCTCTCATCTCGGGCGAGCGTCGAGATGAAGGAGGTCGGCACCGCGCCAACGGTTCTGGACGACGTGCAGCTGGTCGTGGTGGGCGGTCCGACCCAAGGCTTCGGGATGAGCCGGCCCGGAACGCGCCAGGGGGCTGCCAAGCAGTCCACAAGCGGTCTGGTGTCCTCCGGGATCGGGATGCGCGAATGGCTCGGCTCGGTCCAGCGAGGCCGGGAGAGCGTGGCGGCGGCCGCGTTCGACACGCGGTTCAAGAAGCCCTCGTGGCTCACGGGCTCGGCTGCCCGCGGCGCTGAGAAGCAGCTGCGGGAGCTCGGCTTCCAGAGGATCGCTCCTGCAGAGAGCTTCTTCGTGACCGGAACCACGGGTCCGCTCCTGGACGGGGAGCTGGAACGGGCTCGCCGGTGGGGCGAGGAGCTGGCGTCGAGGTTCGACGCCTCCGAACCCGACCTCCGGGCCTCCTGACCCCCACGCTTCCCTTTCCGCGCCCGGCCGGAGAGAATCTGCCTCGACGATGAAGCCGAGGACCGCTTCCAGAGTGGCCTGGTCGATCGGGACGTTCTCGATCGCCCTGATGATCAGCGCGCTCGTGCTCATGTTCCTCGACCGCCATATCGCGCTGCCCGAGGGTGCCGCCGGAGCTCGATGGAACTTCTCCAACGTCCTGAACGTGGCGGTCAACATCGCCGTTCCCGCCATCGGGCTCCTCCTCGCCTCACGCCGGCAGGAGAACCCGATCGGATTGATGTTCCTGGCCGCGGGGTTCACGCTGGGCATCGGCGCATTCGGCCTGGCCTACGGGGTCACCGGGCTGCTGGTACACCCCGGGTCCCTGCCGGCGGGCCGGGCACTCGTGTGGCTGGGCAGTTGGGTCGGGTTCATCCCGCTGGGCGTCCTCGCCTTCCTGTTCCTGCTGTTCCCCACCGGTCACCTCCGAACGCCTCGGTGGCGCCCCATCGCGCGGTTCATGGCGGGCGCATTCGCGCTGGTGACCGCGTTCATCCTCATCTTCGCGACCGCGGCATGGCAGCATCCCTTCAGACAGTCCTCAGGGGGAAACCTGCTCGGATTGTTGTTCGTCCTGCCCCTGGTCGCCGCGCTCGGAGCATCCCTCGTCGCGATCGTCGTCCGATTCAGGGGGTCGGTCGGGGAAGAGCGTCTGCAACTGAAGTGGTTCGCCACGAGCGCCGTACTGGTCGTCGCCACGTTTTTCGCCTCGTTCTTCTCGACCTCCTCGACAACTCCCCCGCTCATATCGGTGCTTCAGAGCCTGGCGTTTGTGCTGCTGTGGACGGCGATCGGCATCGCCGTCTTGAAGTACAGGCTCTACGAGATCGATGTCGTGATCAGCAGGGCCGTCGTGTACGGATCGCTGGCGGTCTTCATCACGCTCGTCTACGCCGGCCTGGTCATCGGCATCGGGTCCTTGGTCGGCAACCGACGGAACCCGCTGTTGTCGGCCATCGCTGCGGCGTTGGTCGCGATCGCGTTCCAGCCGGTCCGCCAGCGGGCGGGCAGGCTCGCCAACCGAGTCGTCTATGGCAAGCGGGCCACCCCCTACGAGGTGCTGTCGGACTTCGCCGGGCGGATCGCCGGCACCTATTCCTCGGAGGATGTACTGCCCCGGATGGCCCAGATCGTCGCGGCAGGGACCGGCGCAGAGCGGGCCGTCGTGTGGCTCCGGGTGGGAAACGAGTTCCGGGCCGAAGCCGCCTCCGATGGCTCCCCCGAGGTGGCGGTCCTTCCCGTCGAAGGCGGGGCCACCCCTTCCTTGCCACCGGGCGAGGTGGGCGTCCCCGTCACGCACAGCGGTGAGCTCCTGGGAACCATCTCGATCCGGATGCCCAGGGGCGAAGCGCTCACGTCCGCAGGTGAACGGCTGGTCTCAGACGTGGCCTCCCAGGCAGGCTTGGTCCTGCGGAACGTCCGGCTGATCGAGGAGCTTCGAGCTTCCCGGCAGCGGATCGTGGCCGCCCAGGACCAGGAGCGGCGGAAGCTGGAGCGCAACATCCACGACGGCGCGCAGCAGCAGCTCGTGGCCCTGGCGGTCAAGGCGAACCTCGCCCAGTCGATGGCGCGGAAGGACCCCGAGAGGGCGGAGGAGATGCTCTCCCAGCTCAGGGTGGACGCGCAGGATGCCCTGGAGAACCTCCGGGACCTGGCCCGCGGGATCTACCCGCCGCTCCTGGCCGACCAGGGGCTGGTGGCGGCGCTCACCGCGCAAGCTCGCAAGTCACCCTTGCCGGTGACCGTGGAGGCGGACGGGGTCGGGCGGTTCCCGCAGGACGCCGAGGCCGCCGTCTACTTCTGTACGCTGGAGGCGCTGCAGAACGTGGCCAAGTACACCCAGGCCAGCGGGGCGACCATCCACCTGTCCAGAACGGACGGCGAGCTGGAGTTCGAGGTCACCGACGACGGTGTCGGCTTCGATCCGACGGCCACGGGCTACGGCACGGGGACGCAGGGCATGGCAGACCGCCTGGCGGCGCTCGGCGGCGATCTGGTGGTGACCTCCTCCCCAGGTGCCGGCACCAAGGTCCGGGGCCGCGTCCCTGCCACCACATCCGACACAGGCCGTCCTCGATCCCACTAGGCGCGTCTGGCTGAGCGCGGGAAACGCGAATCCGGGTATCGTGGGAGACAGCCTCGAGCGGCCCCCAGCGGTCAGGCGAAAGGAGACACGATGCTGAACCTCACCACTGTCATGATCTGTTCCGAGGACCCGCAGGGGTTGAGCGCCTTCTACACGAAGGTCCTCGGTGAGCCTGCCTGGCAAGACATGAGCTACGTGGGCTGGCAAGCGGGCAACGGGATGTTGCTGATCGGCCCCCACTCGGAAGTGAAGGGCCGCAACGACATGCCGGGCCGCATCATGGTGAATTTCGAGACGCCCGACGTGAAGGCGGAGTTCGAGCGCATCAAGGGTCTGGGCGTCGCCGTTCAACACGAGCCCTACCAGCCGGGTGGGGCCACCGAAGATCTCTGGCTGGCGACCTTCGAAGATCCGGACGGGAACTACTTCCAGCTCGCATCGCCGATGCCGGCGCAGTAGCGTCGGCGCGGACGAGCGCCAGGACGCCGCGTCAACCCGTGATGGAGACGAGCGTGGCGAAGACGATCACGTTGTCGACGAAGTGGCCGGTCGAGGAATCGAAGGCGCCGCCGCACGTGACGAGCCGCAGCTGCGCCCCCTGCACGGGCCCCTACACCAGCTCGGACGGGAACCGGCTCTTGGAGACCTCCATGAGGCGCGTGGTGCGGAAGGTGGCGACGCCCCCGCCTGGACGAGAGATCTTCACGAGCTGGCCGGGTGCGAGCTCCCTGAGCCGGTAGAAGACCCCGGGGCCTGCCCGAGAGGAGACGTGACCGACCACGACGGCCGGGCCCGGGTCACCCGGGAACGGGCCACCTGACCACCACCCGGCGTATGCGAAGACGGTCGGCACTTGAAGCGTCCCGTCCCGGTTGAGCCCCAGCTTCATCATCGGCGCATCGACGCCGATGGCCGGGATCATCACCCGGATGCTTCCGGGAAGCAGCACGGGACGCGCCGGCAGTCCATGCGTCGCGGCGACCGGAGAAACGGAGGGGGGAGGCGGAACCGGCGTCGCGACGGGCGTGACCGGCGGCGCGGAGGATCGCGGCGCGGAGGATCGCGGCGGGACGGACGACGACCGCCCCCGTGACCAGGCCGACCACGATCACACTCGCGACAAGCAACGCCCACGCGACCAGATGGCCTCGTGGGCGTTGCCCGCGGCGATGACGTACGCCGTCCGGCATCCGTCTACCGCACTCGCGACCACCGCATCAGCGACGTCCCTCCCAGGGCCAGCAGGAGCCCGAAGACGAGGAACAGCGGAACCCATGGGCGGCCACCGATCGGTCCTGCTCCAGTCTGAGGAGTACCGCTCGGGATCGCCTTGATCACCAGCGCCTCGGAGGTGCAGTCGCTGGTGGAGGCCGCGTTGTTGTCGTCGCCCGAGTAGGCCGCCTGCCAGTAGTAGGTGGCCGCGGCATTGAACGTCACGGCGCTTGAATCGGGAACCGAACCATCGGTAACGGTCACCGTGCCGCCATCGGCGAACAGCGTGGAGCAGGTGTTGTCAGAGTACACCGAATAGGTGACCGTGCCGCTGGCGTCAGAGGTGGCGCCGTGCAGCGTCGCGGAGTCATGCACCGAATCGCCCACCGTACCGGTGCTCTCCGACAGTTGCGTGGTGATGGTGGTCGGGTTCATCCCGATCACGAGCGTTTCGGAGGTGCAGTCGCTCGTCGAGCCCAGGTTGTTGCTGTCTCCTGAGTACACCGCCTGCCAGTAG
>DHWS01000012.1:0-4986 GCA_002413305.1 Actinobacteria bacterium UBA5176
GCTCACGTGAGCGAGGATAGGCCCATGTCCCTGCGTTGGTACTCCGTCGTCGTCGACTGCCACAACATTGCCGCCCAGGCCCGCTGGTGGGCCCGTGTCCTTGACTGGCAGATCATCTACGAGGCTGTTGACGAGGTCGTTGTCGTGCCCAGGCACATCACCCAGGAGTCGCTGCGCACCACGCCGTGGGAGCAGATCGGACCAGGCTTGGTCTTCGTCCCTGTCCCGGAGGACAAGACGGTCAAGAACCGGCTGCACATGGACCTCGCACCGCAGCTGGACGATGACCAGGACGCCATGGTCGAGTCGCTCATTGCCGTTGGGGCGAAACGGGTCGACGTCGGGCAGGACGTTGACGTGGCCACCTTCGTGGTCCTGGCCGATCCCGAGGGCAACGAGTTCTGCGTCCTGCGGGCGCGCTAGCAAGGGTTCGACCGCCGCATGAACGGAAAGGGCCGCCGCACTTCACGTGCGGCGGCCCTCCCCTCAAGCCCTGAGGCTCGTCCGATCTAAGCGACCGGCCGAACGTTGGCGGCTTGCGGGCCCTTCTGGCCCTGGGTAACGTCGAACTCGACCTTCTGGTTCTCCTCCAGGTTCCGGTACCCCGTGCCAGCGATCGCGCTGAAGTGCACGAACACGTCGGGGCCGCCGTCGTCCTGGGTGATGAAGCCGAAGCCCTTTTCGCCGTTGAACCATTTCACGGTGCCTGTTGCCACGAACAATCCCCTCCTTCCTTGGCCCTTGCCGAGCCTGATTGCTGCCCGGTGGGACCCGGTCCGTAGACCAGAGGGAACTGCTCGAAGCGGCACATTGGCGACTGGTGCTGAACCCTCGTTGCGTATTCTACAGGCTTCGGGCGACCCCGGGCAACAGATGCCGTCTGCCGGCCGGCGAAAACGCGTACAGTGTCTGTACTCGGGAGCCAGCCGGACGTTGGCGTCGTTTTCGATCCAACCGGGCGGCGACACGAGCCGAGCTATGCGAAGGGAGCCCCATGGTCGGCAGCAGCAGACGCATCGAGTTCGCCCCGTCGGACAAGCATCGCAGTCCGAAGCGATCCGAACGAGGACGCGTCTGCAGCACCTTCGGATGCGAGACGGTCCTGTCGATCTACAACGCCTCGCCCGACTGCTGCGCCCACGAGCGGATGACCGTGAAGACCGCCCGCCGCCTGTAACTCTCCCGCCCCTCAGTGGCTGAACGCCGCGCGCTGCTCGGCGTGGATGGGGGCCTGTTCGTCCAGCTTCTCGACCACCCGCTTCAGGTCCTCCAGCAGCATGGCCGCCATGTCGTGGCTGAACCCGTTGCGGACCACGATCCTCAGCACGGCGAGGTCCTGGCGGTTCGGCGGCATCGTGTAGGCCGGGACCTGCCACCCGCGCTGGCGGAGCCCGTCGCTCACGTCGAACACCGTGTACGCGACGAATCCGTCCCGGATCCGGAATGCGAACACCGGGAGCTCGCTCCCGTCGGTGACCAGCTCGAACGGTTCGACGTGCTCGATGCGGGCGGCCAGCCACATCGCCGTCTCCCGGCAGGCGTGCTGGACCCGGCGGTACCCCTCGAAGCCGAGCCGGAGGAAGTTGTAGTACTGCCCGACCACCTGGGCGCCGGGCCGGGAGAAGTTCAAGGCGAAGGTGGGCATCGAACCGCCGAGGTAGTTCACGTGGAAGATGAGGTCCTCCGGAAGGGCGTGGACGTCGCGCCAGACCACCCATCCGACGCCGGGGAACACCAGGCCGTATTTGTGGCCTGAAGTGTTGATCGAGGCGACCCGCTCGAGCCGGAAGTCCCACGACAGGTCGGGGTCGAGGAACGGCGCGACCATCCCGCCCGACGCCCCGTCGACGTGGAGCGGGACGTTCGGCCCGCCGCCGGCCTGGAGCTCGTCGAGCGCCTCGGCGATCTCGGCGACCGGTTCGTAGCTGCCGTCGTAGGTCGAACCCAGCACGGCCACCACGCCGATCGTGTTCTCGTCGCAGAGCCCCACGACCTGTTCGGCCCCCAAGTGGAACCGCTCGCCCTCCACCGGCGCGTAGCGCGGTTCGACGTCCCAGTAGTTCGCGAACTTCTCCCAGCAGACCTGCACGTTGTTCCCCATCACCAGGTTCGGCTTCCGAGCCGGCTCTGCCGTCTGTCGCGTGGCGTGCTCCCATCGGCGCTTCAGGGCGAGCCCGCCGAGCATGGCCGCCTCGGACGATCCGGTCGTCGAGCAGCCCACCGCGCGGTGCGGCTCCGGCGCGTTCCACAGGGACGAGAGCATCGCCACACACCGCATCTCGAGCTCTGCCGTGGCCGGGTATTCGTCCTTGTCGATCATGTTCTTGTCGAAGCACTCGGCCATCAGCGCTCTAGCTTCCGGCTCCATCCAGGTGGTGACGAAGGTGGCCAGGTTCATCCGGGCGTTGCCGTCGAGCATCAGCTCGTCGTGGATCACCTGGTAGGCGGTCGAAGGCAGCATCTCCCCGGCGGGCATCTCGTACTTCGGAACCGTCCCGGTCTCGCCGCCCCGCGTGTAGAGCGGGTTGATCTCGATGTCGGGGTGCTGCGGCGTGTGGTGGCGGGGGTGCTTGAGCGGCATCGGACTCCCTCCTCGCGTGCATCTGGGGAACGGCCGGACTGTACCGTACGCGCGCCCGGTCCTATCATCCGAGGCATGCCGTCGATGGGGCTCATGCCGAAGCCGACGGAGGATTCCCTGGCGTGGTTCGGATCGCTGGTGCCGGACGCGCTCGGGGTCACGGTCCGCCCGATGTTCGGCAACAAGGCCGCCTTCGTGAACGGCAACATGTTCCTGGCGCTGTTCGGCCCCTCGGTCGCCGTGCGCCTCTCGGCCGAGGATCAAGCAGAGCTCATGAAGCAGAAGGGCTCCGCGGTGTTCGAACCCATGCCGGGCCGAGCCATGAAAGAGTACGTCGTGCTGCCCCATGCGTGGCGGAAGCAGTCCGCCAAGGCGAAGTCATGGGTGGATCGCTCACTGGCGTTCGCTGCAGCGCTCCCGCCGAAGAAGAAGTAGGCGACGCTCAGGCGGCCTTCCACAGGCCGTAGCGAACCATCTCCACAGCGATGCACCGGTTCTCGACGTAGTCCAACCCAGCCTCCTGGGCAAGCCGCCGCGCCTCCGGCGACGAGATCCCGAGCTGCAGCCACACCGCCTTCGCGCCCGCGGCGATCGCCTCCCGAACCACGTCCGGGGCTTCGCGGGCGGGCCGGAAGACGTCCACGATCTCGATGGCCTCGGGGATCTCCGCCAGGTTCCGGTAGACCTTCTCGCCGAACAGCTCATCGGCGACCGGGTTCACCGGGATGACCCGGTAGCCGGCCTCCTGCATCTGGCGGGGGATGCGGTTGGCCTCCTTGACCGGCGACCGCGAGGCCCCGACCACGGCGATCAGCGAGTACCGCTCCAGCACGTCCCTGGGGTTCGTCATCTTGCGAGCTTACCCGCCCGGATCCGCCGTGCTCGGGGGCTGGTCGTCCCCGATTCGTGCTCTAGTCCGGCGTGTAGCTCACGAGCTTGAGCTCCTCCGGTGGCTGCGGGCCCTTCACCTGCAGCTCCGCAACCTCGCCCACGCCTTTCACGTAGTTCTTGTGGTCGACGATGCCCGGCTCGAGCGGCGTCGTCTCCTGCGTGAGGAGTGTGTCGTTGAAGGACCCGAACGGTGCCGACACAGGCGCCGACAGGTCGAGCACCTGGAACTGATCCTCCGCCTGACCCGGGTAGTACTCCTGCCGGAACGAGTGCCCCACCGTCGGGTTCGCCTCCATGAAGATGCCCGGTAGTGCCCCATCCTGTCCGGCCAGCCAGCTCCCCGATGTGTCCGTCATGATCCCCTTGTCGTCCAGGGCGACGGTCATTTCCCCGAAGTACCAGACGT
Source organism: Actinobacteria bacterium UBA5176 (assembly GCA_002413305.1). Classification (GTDB taxonomy): domain Bacteria; phylum Actinomycetota; class UBA4738; order UBA4738; family UBA4738; genus UBA4738. The sequence continues at coordinate 3,879 of DHWS01000012.1, forward strand.
TGCCGTCGCGGTCTTGTGTGTAGAAGTCGAAGGTGTCCTCGACCAGCGAGCCGTTAGCCTGGAACAGCTGATCGTGGACCACGACGCAGGGCACACCGTCGACCTTCTGCGTCCCCCGCGTCACCACGTAGACCTCCTTGACCGGCTCGCCGTCCTTGCTGCCCTGGTAGATCCACTTCGCGCCCGGCTTGAGGGGGAACCAGCCGTTGTCGACCACGGCCTGGAAATTGGCCGGATCGATGGCCGGGTGGTATCCCGACGGTGACACCGCGCTCTTCGTGGGCAACGAGGTGGTCGGGGTCGCCGTCGGCTCGTTGCCGGAAGTGCACGCGACGGTCCCGAGCGCGATGGCCGCTGCGATCCCCGCCAGGCCTGCCTTCGTCCTGCCCACCTCCTGCGGATCCGCTCGAGCGAGTGTGCCACGTCGAGCGCCGGCCCATCCCTCGCCTCGCATGATGCATGGGGACGGCTCTGGCCTCCGATCCACGGAGTGTAACGCTGGCCCGCCAGGTGGAAGGCGAGGTTTCGCCGAAGGACTAAGGTTGCTGGGCAACCCCAGCGCGTCCCTGGAGGAGTGAACGGACATGGCCACCGGTGACAGCTTCGGCGCGCGTTCCCGGCTCTCCGCCGGAGGCGCCGACCACGAGATCTTCCGCCTGGACGCGGTCTCCACCTCCCGCGGGCCCGGGATCGAGACCCTGCCCTATTCGCTGAAGGTGCTCCTGGAGAACCTCCTGCGGAACGAGGACGGGGTGAACGTCCGGCCCGGGGACGTCGAGGCGCTGGCGAACTGGAACCCCGAGGACATGCCGTCCAAGGAGATCGCCTACTCGCCCGCCCGCATCCTCATGCAGGACTTCACCGGGGTGCCGGCCGTGGTCGACCTCGCGGTGATGCGCGACGCCATGTCCGACATGGGCGGGGACCCCAACCGCATCAACCCGCACATCCCGGTCGACCTGGTCATCGACCACTCGATCATCGCCGACGTGGTGAGCGTCCCGGGCGCCTTCCTTCGCAACGCCGAGCTGGAGTTCGAACGCAACCGCGAGCGCTACCTCTTCCTGCGGTGGGGGCAGCAAGCCTTCGACAACTTCCGGGTGGTCCC
>DHWS01000012.1:5170-12401 GCA_002413305.1 Actinobacteria bacterium UBA5176
CCACCAGGTGAACCTCGAATACCTCGCCCACGTCGTCATCGCCCGCGACGGCCAGGCCTTCCCGGACACGCTGGTCGGGACGGACTCGCACACCCCCATGGTCAACGGGCTGGGCGTGCTCGGGTGGGGCGTGGGCGGTATCGAGGCCGAAGCGGCCATGCTCGGGCAGCCCATCTCGATGCTGATCCCCCGGGTGGTCGGGTTCCGCCTGGACGGCGAGCTGCCCGAAGGCGCCACGGCCACCGACCTGGTCCTCACCGTGACCGAGCTGCTCCGCCAGCACGGCGTGGTCGGCAAGTTCGTCGAGTTCTACGGGCCCGGCGTGGCCCGGGTCCCGGTGGAGAACCGGGCCACGATCGGCAACATGTCGCCCGAGTACGGTTCGACCGTCACGATCTTCCCCGTCGACGAGCGGACCATCGACTACCTGCGGTTCACCGCCCGGCCGGAGGAGCGCATCCAGCTGGTGGAGGCCTACGCGAAGGAACAGGGCCTGTGGCACTCGGAGGACTCCCCCGAGCCGCGGTTCAGCGAGAAGCTCGAACTCGACCTGTCCACCGTCCGGCCTTCCCTGGCCGGTCCGACCCGGCCCCAGGATCGCGTCCCCCTGGACCGCTCCAAGGCAATCTACCGGGAGGCGCTGGCGGGGATGATCGGCACCGCCGGCAACGCGCCCGGGTCGAAGGGGAACGGGGGGCTGCAGAACGAGGCCGACCGGGCTTCGGCCGCCTCCTTCCCGGCCAGCGATCCGCCGGCCGGCGCCGAGTCGATGAACGGGCGCGGTGAGCCGGACGGCGAACACGCCACCACGGGCAGCCGGATGCTCGGGGTCCCCAATGGCACCTCCGTGGCGGTGACCATGGAGGACGGCTCGGCCTTCCGGCTCGACCACGGCGCGGTGGTCATCGCGGCCATCACCTCCTGCACGAACACGTCGAACCCGTCGGTGATGCTGGCGGCCGGCCTGCTGGCCAAGAACGCCGTTGAGCGCGGCCTGGAGGCCAAACCCTGGGTGAAGCGCTCGCTGGCCCCGGGTTCGAAGGTGGTCATCGACTACTACGACCGCTCCGGCCTCACGCCCTACCTGGAGAAGCTCGGGTTCAGCCTGGTCGGGTTCGGCTGCACCACCTGCATCGGGAACTCGGGCCCACTGCTGCCGCGCATCTCGGAGGCCGTCCAGGAAGGCGACCTGGTGGTGTGCTCGGTCCTGTCCGGCAATCGGAACTTCGAAGGCCGTATCAACCCGGACTGCCGGATGAACTTCCTCGCTTCGCCGCCCCTGGTCGTGGCCTACGCCCTGGTCGGGACGCTGGATATCGACCTGTACAAGGACCCCCTCGGCACCGACCCGGAGGGCAACAACGTCTACCTCAAGGACATCTGGCCGGCCAACGAGGAGGTCCAGCGGACGATCCGGGATGCGGTCGAGTCGGAGATGTTCCGGGAGACCTACGCCTCGATCTTCGAGGGCGACCGGAGATGGACCGGGCTGGACATCCCCTCGGGGGACCGGTTCGCGTGGGACGACTCCTCGACGTACATCCACAAGGCCCCGTACTTCGACGGGATGCCCCGCCGGCCTGAGCCGCTTCAGGACATCGCCGGCGCGCGGGTCCTGGCGGTGTTCGGGGACAGCGTGACCACCGACCACATCTCGCCGGCCGGTTCGATCAAGAAGGACTCCCCGGCCGGTCGGTGGCTGACCGAGCAGGGGGTCGAAGGCCGGAACTTCAACTCCTACGGCTCGCGGCGAGGGAACCACGAGGTCATGGTCCGGGGGACGTTCGCCAACATCCGCATCCGCAACAAGCTGGTCCCTGGCGTGGAGGGCGGGGTCACCGCACATCTCCCGGATGGCGAGCAGATGGCCATCTACGACGCGGCGATCCGGTACGCGTCCGAGGAGGTGCCGCTGATCGTGCTGGCCGGCAAGGAGTATGGGAGCGGTTCGTCGCGCGACTGGGCGGCCAAGGGCCCGTTCCTGCAGGGCGTGAAGGCGGTGATCGCGGAGAGCTTCGAACGGATCCATCGTTCGAACCTCATCGGGATGGGCATCCTCCCGCTCCAGTTCGGGGAGGGCGAGAGCGTCGAGCGCCTAGGGCTCACCGGCCACGAGGTGTTCGGCGTCACCGGGTTGGCCGCCGCGCACGACATGCCTCGCCAGGTGACCGTGAAGACCGACGACGGGAAGGAGTTCGCCGTCACGGTCCGCATCGACACGCCGAAGGAGGCCGACTACTTCCGGCACGGGGGGATCCTCCAGTACGTGCTGCGCCAGACCCTGGACTGACGGTTCGAACCGCTACGGGCTCCCGCCACCGGATCTGGCGTCCCGCAGGCGCTCCTCCCATTCGCGGCGCCGCCCCTCGGGACCCAGGTCGAACAACCGCTTGCATTCGGGACAGATCGGGAAGCGTTCAGGGTCGCGAGAGGGGACCCACACCTTTCCACACAGCGCGATGACCGGGGAGCCGTTGATCAGCGCCTCGGTGAGCTTCGACTTCTCGACGTAGTGGGCGAACCGGTCGTGGTCGCCCTCATCGAGCCGGGCGTCGGTGCGTTCGTCCTGGACGGTCTCGGTGCGCTTCATCGACGCCATGATGCCCGGCCGGTCAGTTGGTGGACGGGTCGAACGGCATCGTGCTGAGCATGGCGAAGTCCCCACCCTTGCGCTTGAGCACACGCGCCCACAGCGCGTCCGGATCCGGGGCGAACAGGTCGTCGGCGGTGGCCGGCTCGACGATCCAGGACGATTCGACCATCTCGTCCTCGAGCTGGCCCGGCCCCCAGCCGGCGTAACCGGCGAACACCCGGGCCCGCCGGACGGCATCGATGGCGTCCGTCCCCACGTCGCCCATCAAGAACCCGACGGAGTCGAAGATCAGTAGCCCGGCCAGGTCGGGACGTTCGAGCTCCGCGAGGATGACCGCCGACTCGGGCTGCACCGGCCCGCCCAGGAACACCAGGTCGCCAGCGCCCACGACCCCGGCCAGCAACGGCACGGCCCGTTCGACCTCCAGGGTCGACGGCCGGTTGAGGACGACGCCCAGCGCGCCCTCGTCGTTGTGCTCACCGACGAGGACGATGGTGCGCCGGAAGTTGGGATCGAACAGGCTCGGCCCGGCGATCAGGAGCTTCCCGCGCAGGCTCTCGCCGTCCACCCCTCCATGATGCGCCCTCAGGCGGCCTTGCGGATCGGCGCCCTCCTGGCGGGCCGCTTGGCGACGACCCGGCGCATGGTCACCGGCTTCGGTTCGACCTTCTCGGCCGGCTTGGTCATCTCCGGCTCGCCGAACATCCGCTTCAGGATCCCCTGCCCCTCGTGGGCGAACCGCATCAGCGGACCGAAGTTCATCAGCGGCCCCAGCGTGGGATGGAAGTCGAACACCAGGACGAACGCGCCGGCGTCCTTCAGGAGCGCCCGGTAGGGCTCGGGCTCCTTCTTCATCTCCTTCGGCTCCGGCTTGGCGACGGTCGGCGCCATCTTCCTCACCACCGGTGTCGGCATCGGATCCACCTCCTCGTCTCGAACGGGCGGGCGTCTCGGCTTCCACGTTAGTGAGCGGCCGGCCTCGGCGCCGGGGACCTGCGTCCCGCCGTCCCCGGGACCAGTGGAGGCCACCGGCGCCGGAGCGCTCCGGTCCGAGCGCCGAAGTCTCAATGGGCGAGTAGGATTCCGGCCCGACACGGATCCCAGGGACCGACTCTCCACAAGGGGGCTCTCATGCGAAGGAGTTCGAAGCTCGTTGCCGTCCGCGTGGCGCTGTCGGCGCTGGCCGCCGTCTGGCTCCTGGGCGCCACGGTGCCCACGGTGGCCGCGGCTTCGAGCCGGGGCGGGACCCGGGCCATCCCCACCAACGTGGACACCAGCGTGAGGGCGGGCAACGAGGCCGAACAGACCATCGCCATCAACCCGACCAACCCGAGGAACGTGGTGGTCATGTCCACTCTGCCGGACGTCGTCTCCGGGCTGTTCGAGGGCTACAGCTTCGACGGCGGGAAGACCTGGACGAAGCAGGTCATCGCCAACGGCGGCCCGCTCGGCACGGCCTGCTGCGACGAAGCTCTGTCCTGGGACAGCTTCGGCAACCTGTGGTTGACCTACCTCTACACCACCAGCGGGACCGTCCCGGTGGCCGTCTCGACGGACGGCGGCAAGACCTTCACGCTGGTCACCAACGTCCAGCCGACGCTCCAGGGCCGGACTCGAGGGCCGCGTCCGGCGACCAAGGGCACACGGTTCTGGAGCCGGGCGGCCTCGTCGGACCAGCCGTCGATCGCCACCGGGGCCGGAAGCGTGTGGATCACCTACACCAGCGAGCCCTCCGTGGTGGTCCAGGCCGCGGGCGCCCCCGTGACCGGCCTGGGCGTATACGGGAGCTTCGGCGCCCCGCAGAGCGTTCCTACCACCACCGGGAAGGGCGACTACGGCGACATCGCCATCGGTCCCTCGGGCCAGGTCTTGGTGATCTATCAGTTCCCGACCGGCGGCGAGACCGGCTCGAAGGTCTACACCTCGCTGGACGCGGACGGCCTGGGTGCGGGCGGGTTCGCCACGCCGCGGCTCCTGGCCAGCAGCAAGGTCGGCGGGTTCGACTTCATCCCGGCACAGGCCGGCCGCTCGATCGACGCCGAAGCCAACCTGGCTTGGGACCGGTCCGGCGGAGCGCACAACGGCCGCGTGTACGCGGTGTGGACCCAGGAGACGCCGAACGAGAGCAACAACACCGACATCATGTTCCAGAGCTCGGACGACAACGGGGCGACCTGGACGACCGCGGTGAAGGTGAACACCGACACCGGGACGAACAGCCAGTTCATGCAGTCGATCGCCGTCGACCAGGCCACCGGCTACGTCGGCCTCTCCTGGTACGACTGCCGAAACGACCTCGGGACGGGCGGCTCCGGCGACACCAACGGCGTCGCCAACGACGATGCCCAGATCTGGGGCGCGTTCAGCAGGAACGGTTCGACGTTCACCGCCAACCGCCAGCTCAGCGCCGGGACGTCGAACTCGGCCGATGCAGGAAGCGTCCTGGACTACGGCGACTACACACACGCCGCGTTCCAGTCCCACCTGTTCGAGCCGGTATGGTCGGACAACTCGAACAGCACCGCCAACAACCCGAATGGTGCGCTGCACAAGCTGGACATCCTGGTCACCAGGGTGAACGTGACCTGACCGGTGCCATGGGCAGGCTCAGCAGATCCGGCGCGCGCCTGCTCATCGCGCTGACCCTCCCCCTCCTGGGCATCATCCGGGCGGGGACCCCGGCGTCGGCGCAGTTGTTCGAAGCCATCCACTCCTACAACGTCTCTCTCACCGTCCAACCCGACGGCACGCTGAGCGTGGTCGAACAGATCGCCTACGACTTCGGCGATTTCGAACACCACGGCATCTTCCGCGACATCCCGGTCCGCTACCCCTACCCCCAGGACAACCGCTACGAGCGCATCTACAAGGTCCACGTGGACTCGGTGGCCGCAACGGGCGGCGCCTCCGCGAAGACGAAGACGAGCAACGAAGGGGACCTGCTGCACATCCAGATCGGTGACCCGAAGAAGACCGTGACCGGCCTCCATGTCTACACGATCACCTACTCGGTGCAGGGGTCGCTGAACGCGTTCCCGGACCACGACGAGCTGTACTGGAACGCGATCGGCTCCTACTGGTCGGTGGCCATCGACCGGGCCTCGATCCACGTGAACCTGCCCGCCGATGTACAGCGGGTGGCCTGCTTCGAGGGGGACCTCGGTTCCAGCCTGCCGTGTGAGACGGCGATCTCCTCCGGAAACACGGCGACCTTCGGACAGGCCGACCTTCGCCTGTACCAAGGGGTGACGATCGTGGTCGGCTTCCCGAAAGGGGCGGTATCTCCCGCGCCGAAGCCGATCCTCGACGAGCGGTGGGCGCTGCACCGGGCCTTCGCCCTCACGCCGGCCACGGGTGGACTCGCCGGCGGCCTCCTGCTGCTCGTCGCCGGGGTCATCGCGTGGCTGCTCTGGAGCCGGGGCCGGGACGTGCGGGCGGTGGGCTCGGCGATCGACGCCGCCTTCGCCACGCCCGGCCAGGCCGAGGAGCGCGTCCCGCTGTTCGAGCACGGGGCCACGCCGGTCGAGTACGCACCGCCGGAGAACATCCGGCCCGGCCAGGTCGGGACGCTGATCGACGAGGTGGCCAACCCGCTGGACGTGACGGCCACCGTGGTCGACCTGGCCGTCCGCGGCTACTTGCGGATCGAGGAGATCCCGAAGAAGGGCTGGCGCGCCAGGCCGGACTGGCGGCTGGTGAAGCTCAAGGAGTCCGACCAGGGTTTGTTGGAGTACGAACAGAAGCTCTTCGACGGGTTGTTCGGCGCCGAGCCGGTCGTCGAGGACGACGACGAGCCGGCGGCGCCTCCCCGCCCGGATGCCCCGGGCACGAAGGCCACGGTCCTCCCGCCGGGGCTGGACCAGGTCCGGCTGTCGCAGCTCCGGACGCACTTCGCCCCCAAGCTCCAGGCCGTCCAGGATTCGTTGTACGACGACATGACCAAGGAGGGGTGGTTCCTGGCCCGCCCGGACAAGATCCGGATGCGGTGGCATGTGTGGGGGTTCCTCCTGCTGGACGGCGGCATCGCGGCGACCGTCGCCCTGGCGGCCTGGACCCACGCCGGGCTGCTCGGCATCCCGCTCGTCCTCGGCGGCCTGTTCCTCATGCGGGGAGCGCATCTGATGCCGCGGCGAACCGCGAAGGGCACGGGGATGGTCCGGCGGGTCTACGGCTTCCGGACCTACATCGACACCGCGGAGAAACAGGAGGCCCGCTTCCAGGAGAAGGAGAACATCTTCTCGAAGTACCTTCCCTACGCGGTCGTGTTCGGCCTGACCGAGAAGTGGGCCCGGGCATTCCAGCACCTCGGGGACGAGGAGGCCGCCGTGGCGAGCGGCGGCTGGTACGTGGGATCCCGGGCGTTCACGATGGCCGCGTTCACCTCGTCGCTGTCGAGCTTCACGACCGTGTCCGCCGGGACGATCGCCGCCGCGGCGCCCTCGTCCTCCTCCGGGCACAGCGGGTTCAGCGGCGGCGGGTCGGGTGGCGGAGGCGGTGGGGGCGGCGGGGGCTCCTGGTAGCGATCCACCCGGAGGCCTCGGGACCGGCAGGGTTGCCGCTTCGGCCTTCCCGCTGATACAACGAGCCCGACATGGGCCGGGTCATCGCCATCGCGAACCAGAAGGGCGGCGTCGCCAA
>DHWS01000012.1:12595-19619 GCA_002413305.1 Actinobacteria bacterium UBA5176
AAGGGCGGCGTCGCCAAGACGACCACCGCCGCGGCGCTGGCCGCGGCGTGGGCCGAGCGGGGCCGCAAGGTGCTGGCCGTCGACCTCGACCCCCAGGCCGCGCTGACCTACAGCCTCGGGTTCGAGCCGGATGATGTCGAACCGACCATCCACGATGTGCTGGCAGGCAGGACGCCCGCCACCGACGCCGTGCTCTCTGTGGAGGAGGGATTCGACCTGCTGCCGGCGAACATCGACCTGGCCGGCGCCGAGGCGTACCTGCTGGGGCGGACGGCGCGGGAGTACGCCCTGAAGGAGGCGCTGGAGGAGCTGGTCGAGCGCTACGAAGTGCTGGTCCTGGACTGCCCGCCCTCGCTGGGCGTGCTGACGATCAACGCGCTCACCGCGGCCGACCAGGTCCTGATCCCCCTCCAGTGCGAGACGCTGTCCCACCGGGGCGTCGGGCAGTTGCTGGCGACGATCGAGGACATCCGGCGCCTGACGAACCGGACCCTGCGGGTGGTCGGCCTGCTGCCCACCATGTACGACGGCCGGACCCGCCACGCCCGGGAGACCCTGCACCGGGTGGGCGAGGAGTTCGGCGTCCCGGTGCTCGACCCGGTGCCGAAGTCGATCCGGTTCGCGGAGGCGCCCGCCTCGGGGGTGTCGATCCTGGGGTTCAGCCCGGCCCATCCCGGGGCCACGGCCTACCGGGCGTTGTCCGAGGCGCTGATCCCGTGACCGACGCCGAGCCCCGGCGCCGGCCAGCGCGCCGTCCATCCCGCGCGCCGCGGATGCCCGCTTCGACCGAGATCGAAGAGCGCGACCCGATGGGCCGCATGGCGCTGTTCTCGGAGATCGAACCCGCCCCGCCGGCCCGCTCGCCCCTGGTCGTGGAGTGTTCGTCCTGCCTGAAAGCCACCCCGGTGTCGCCGGTCGCGCTGGCGAAGGCGGCGCTTCCCTTCTCGGTGCACGTGCCGCTGCTCCGGAGGTACCCCTCGTTCATGAAGTGCCCGGCGTGCGGCCGCCGAACGTGGGTCCGCGTTTCGTTCAAGCCCTGATCGCAAGGACTCCCAAGCCCCGCTCGGCCTTCGCTCGCGCCGCTCGACCGACGCGGGAATGACAAAGCCGCCGGAACCCGAGGGTCCCAGCGGCTTCAACCCAACATCTTATGACGGATCTCGAGCCGGCGCAAGTCGTGCAGGCCAGAGCACCGCCAACCTGCGCGCTCCTGGGTGGAGAATCGGACGGTGAGCGACGCGCCAAAGCCCTCGCCGATCCCTGCATCGACCGGGCCGGCCGACCGGCCGGCTTCGTGGCGCGAGGTCCTTCGCGATCGCGGCCGCCTGACAGTCGGGCTGGTCCTGCTGGAGTCGGTGACCGCCGTCCAAGTCCTGATCGTGATCACGATCATGCCCGTCATCGCTCACGACCTTGGGGGCCTGAGCCTGTACGGGTGGGCGTTCAGCGCTTCGGCGCTCGCGGCGATGGTCTCCCTGCCGGCCACGGCGCACTGGGGGGACCGGTGGGGACCGGCGCCGGCGCTGGTCGCCACACTCTCGATCTTCGTGGCCGGGACGATACTGGCCGCGGCCGCCCCGACCATGCTCGTGCTGGTGGCGGGACGGTTCCTGCAAGGGTGGGGCCTGGGCGCGAGCTGGGCGGTGTCGCTGGGTGCGGTGGCCAAGACGTATCCCCAGACCCACCGGCCTCGGGTCCTGGCGCTCATGTCGGCGGCGTGGGTCGTTCCGGGCCTGGTCGGGCCAACCATCGGCGCCATCTTCGCCCGAACGGTGGGGTGGCGCTGGGCGTTCCTGGCCTCGCTGCCGGTGCTGGTCGTGGCGACGTGGATGGCGGTTCCCGAGCTCGGAAGGCTGCCGAGGATCCGGTCGAACACCGCTCCGGTCCCGCTCCGGTGGGTGCTGCAGCTCGGCGTCAGCGCGGCGGCGTTGCTGGCCGCGCTGACCGGCTTCCACTGGTGGAGCGTCCCGATGGCTCTGGCTGCGATCGGCGTGCTGATCCCCGCCTTGCGCCGCATCCTCCCCGAGGGAACGCTCCGGGCTCGGCCGGGCTTGCCGTCGGCGGTCCCCGCGATGTTCCTGCTCAGCTTCGCCTACATCGGCGTGGACGGGTTCGTCCCGCTGCTCCTGACCGGGGTCCGGCACCAGTCGGTGGCCATGGGCGGGCTGGTGGTGACGCTGGCCGCGGTCGCCTGGGCCGCCGGGACCTGGTGGCAGTCGCGCGCGGTGGCGAAGCGTTCGCGGGGAACGCTCGTGTCGGTGGGGACCGCGCTGGTCCTGGCAGGATCGGCCGGCGTGTGGGCGGGGTTGCTGCACGCCGTGCCGCTCGCCGTGGTGTACGTGGCGTGGACGGTCGGCGGGCTCGGGATGGGCATCGCCTACCCCACACTCTCGCTCGTGGCGATGGAGCAGGCCGAACGGGGCGGCGAGACGCAGGCGGTGGCGGCGATCACGCTCACCGAGACCTTCGGTGCCGCCTTGGGGCCGGGCCTGGGAGGGAGCGCGATCGCCATCGCCGCCGGGGCGGGGGCGTCGCTGGCGGTGGGCCTGTCGGGCGCGTTCGGCCTGGCGGTGCTGATGGGCGCGGCGTTGCTGCTGCTGACTGGCCGGCTGCCCAACCCCGCCGCGCGACCCGGTCCATAAGCCGGCTTGAACTTCGGGGCGAACAGGGCCACCCTCATGACGTGGGAGCGCTCGCGCGATGTTCATGGCGGCGGGACCTCACCGCTGCGGGGGCTGTCCTGGTAGCGGCGCTTCTCATCGGTGCCGCCCCCGCGTGCGAACCGAGCGGTCCCCCGAGGCTAGCCCGGATCCCGAGCCGTCTCAGCGCACTCGTGGCGACGCACCCGGAGACATTCGTGGGATTGGGTTGGGAGAAGGACGGAACACCCGTGATCTCCTTCGGCCCCGGTATCGATACCAAGGTGTGGGATGGTCAATTGAAGGCGGCGGCGGGACGACTGGCCTACCGGACCCGGACCTGTGCGCACTCCCAGACAGAGCTGGAGGGCGTGGCAACGGAGCTCGCTTCTCGAACGTGGAGCCCACGGGCGCACTCCATCGCGTTCGGTCTCGAAGTCGACCCCGCCATCTGTAGCGTCCGGCTGACCTCTGACCTCCTCATGCCCTCGGACATCCGCGCGCTGACTGCTCAGTACGGCTCTCTCGTCACGATCGATACCAAGGACGGCCATCCCGTTCGGTTGGGCGCGTCTCCGTAAGCACGCGGCTTCTTGGGGGATCCGGCGGGCGAGAGCCGGTTAGGGAACCGAGATCAGGTCGAACGCGGGCATCGCCGTGACTCAAAGGAAAGTGGTGCAATCCCGAGGGACCGCAGGGACGACAGGCTCCGTTGACTGCTGGAGTCGTTGCCTCGGCGAGATAGCCGAACCTCGCTCCACGAGCAAACACGGGCCCTTGGTCCGGGGCCAGGGAGTTCCCCCTTGCGCATGCGAGCGTTCGGCAATGACACTAGCGGGCGGGGGTCGGACCGCTGACTGACCCTCTAGATCACACTGCACCGCAAAGGGACGTGTGCAAAGGAGCTTGGCTCGACGTGCGCAGTGACGCGGGGACAGCTCCCAGCGCCGCTTCGGCCCACAACTCGATACGTCCCTGGCGGAAGCACCACGCGGAATCCCTCGCCCTCTTGAAAAGCAACCGTAGCCTTCAACTTCCCGGCCATCGTGTAGACGCGGACCGTGCCGGGGCGCCGGATCGGCGAGAAAGATGGAGGCGGCGGCGGCCCACCCACATAGGTGAGGTCTCCCTCGATGCCTGACGCGCCCCGGCTGGTACACGAGGTCCCGAGCAGGCAGAGCAGCACGGATACGACGGCAAGAGCCCGCACCATCGGTGCAACTGTAGTTGCAGGGCCGGCCCGCTGCCCCATGCCAGCGTTCGGCAATGACCCCTGACTGCCCATCCGCGCCACCCGCGAGCCCACGGTTCGACGTACAACCTGACGAGAAGGTCGAGAGATGAGGAGCGAGGGAGGCGTAAAGCGTTGGGTCTTGGCCGAAGCTGGGATGCTGCTGTCCGTCTACTTCGGCGTCATGGGTATCTACGTGGCGCGTGTCCCGGCCCTCGATTCTTCCGGCTGTCCTCCTTCCAGCCCGTGTGATCCTCTTCGGGTCACGCCGCACCGAGGGCAGGGGTTCGCGCTCATCGGCCTGGGAGCGGTTGTCTTGTTGCTGACTGTAGGCATCCTGTTCGCGACGAGGTCGGCGCGTCCGCAGAGCGAGAGCCTGGCTAAGAGGCGCCCTGGTGCGTCGAGGGGCCGACTGGTCCTGACCATGCTCGTGTACGCCACAAGCGTGCTCGCGCTGGCCCTCGGCGGGACAGCCGTGGCGCTAATCGTCCGGAGTCCCGTCCAGTGCTTGGGGGGTTCGAGTCCTCCTCCGGGTTGCCCCCCTACGGGCCTCCCCCCGCTGCTGCTGGCGACTGTCGGGGCGGTCGTGGTGGCCTTCACGCTTGGCCTCGCAGGGAGGTCCCTGAGGCGAGGCGCGGTGGGCCTACCGGTTGGTGAAGGCGTACCGGACGGGGCGACCTGAACCCGGTTCGCTCCCCCACGCCAGGGTTTACCAATGTCATCCGAGGAGGACCGATTCGAGGCTCCCCCTTTGGCCATGGTGCCGGGATTACGTCAGAGGCGATTGCATGGAGGATGGTGATGAGGAGTCAACACCCGACGACTGACGCCAGCAGTCGCTTCCGTCACGAAGCGACCATCCCTCCCGACGCGGAGTCCCTATCCCTCACCCGGCGGAATCGCGCAGTGACGGCTGCTGCGGAAGCGGATGAAGGCGGCTGTCGAGCAGCGCGAACTCAATGTAGCGGGCGATATGGGCGGGCTCGAAATTTGCACCGGCGAGGCTGCTCATGCCCGAGCTTGTGAAGTAGAGGTACCCGAAGACGCCAGTGCCGTCATCGAACCGCTCGACCCACAGCCCCATTGGCCCACCCTTTGTCGCAAGCTCGAAGAACCCGTCGCGCAGGAGTTGAGCGGCTACCCGCTCGTACAGAGCGCGGTGGCGGCGGAGCTTGTAGGACCGGAACCCCGGCTCGCTGGTCGGAGCCTCGGAGAGGCGAATCGAGTCTGCCCACTGTTGCACAGCGGGCGGGAGCCTACGGGTTCTGATGACCTCTTCCGCGCGATCCATCAGCGCTCTCAGCCTAGAAGGGCCACCAGGATACGTCCCTTAGGATGTCGCTTCCGGCGGGAGACGACATTCTCGGAGGTGACGGCTCTCTCTGGCATGCCAGGGTTCCAGAATGTCATCAGCGGTCCAGTGCCCCCCGCTTCCCGCGGTGACACCCGCCTCGCGGTGAGGGGCCGGACGGTTCACCTAAGCTTGCGTCGCTCGACCTGCGGAGGTCTCGGTTTGGCCATTGTGGTGGAGAAGACGAATGATGGGTACCTGGCGCAGGTTACTCCACCTCACGGACGGGGCACGACCTGGTCCACGGTCGAGCCGATAGCTCTGCGGCCACTGATCGACCAACTCCGTGCCCTTGGATGCCACCAGACCGACATCGGCGGCGCGTTGTACAGGGCCGATCCAGAGTGGACAACGAACCTGGAGGAGTGAGTCGGGCCCCCCTCCACGCCAGCGGGCTGACGCTTGGGACGAAGATCTAACCGCTGACGCGGCTTCCTGACCCAAGCAGATCGACCCGTCCTGTTCGGCCGTAAGCTCGTGTTCGTCCTGAAGACCCGGGAGGACCGACATGGGCGATGTGAGGATCGAGTCCGACAGCATGGGGACGGTCGAGGTGCCGGCCGACCGGTACTGGGGCGCGCAGACCCAGCGGTCGCTGCACCATTTCTCGATCGGCGGGCCGACCGAACGCATGCCGACCGAAGTGGTGCGCGCGTTCGGCATCCTCAAGAAGGCGTGCGCACCGGTCAACCAGCAACTCGGGAAGCTCCCCAAGGAGAAGGCCGACCTCATCGTGCGGGCCGCGGACGAGGTGATCGACGGCAAGCTCGACGACCACTTCCCCCTCTACGTCTGGCAGACGGGCTCGGGCACCCAATCGAACATGAACGCGAACGAGGTCATCTCGAACCGCGCCATCGAATTGGCCGGCGGCGAGATGGGAAGCAAGAAGCCCATCCACCCGAACGACGACGTGAACATGAGCCAGAGTTCGAACGACACCTTCCCCACAGCCATGCACATCGCCGCCGCCACCGCCGTCGTCCGGCGGCTCCAACCCTTGGTCCGGGAGCTCCGTGACGCGCTCCACGTGAAGGCCGAGGAGTTCGCGTCGATCGTGAAGATCGGACGGACGCATCTCCAGGATGCGGTCCCGCTCACCCTCGGACAGGAGTTCTCCGGCTACGTCGCCCAGCTGGACGACGACCTCGAGCGGATCGAAGTCACCCTGCCGGGCCTGTACCAGCTGGCCATCGGCGGGACCGCCGTAGGCACGGGCCTGAATGCTCCCGCCGAGTTCGGTGAGAAGGCTGCGGCGCAGATCGCGGAGCTGACCGGCCTGCCGTTCACCTCAGCGCCGAACAAGTTCGCCGCGCTGGCCAGCCACGACGGGTTGGTGTTCGCCCACGGCGCCATCCGGACGCTGGCCGCGTCGCTCATGAAGATCGCCAACGACATCCGGTGGCTGGGCAGCGGCCCGCGGTCCGGCCTCGGAGAGCTCGAGCTCCCGGAGAACGAACCCGGCTCCTCGATCATGCCGGGGAAGGTCAACCCCACCCAGTCCGAGGCCATGACCATGGTCTGCGTGCAGGTGTTCGGCAACGACGTGGCCGTCACCGTGGCCGGCAGCCAGGGCAACTTCGAGCTGAACGTGTTCAAGCCGGTGATGATCAGCAACTTCCTGCACTCGGTGCGCATCCTGGCCGACGCGTGCCGGACCTTCCGCGAGTTCATGGTCGACGGCATCCGCCCCAACACCGCGCGGATCGCCGAGCTCGTTTCGAACTCGCTGATGCTGGTCACCTCACTCAGCCCGAGGATCGGCTACGACAAGGCGGCAGAGATCGCGAAGAAGGCCCACCA
>DHWS01000111.1:0-174 GCA_002413305.1 Actinobacteria bacterium UBA5176
GCGAACAGCACCCCGCCCACGATGAGCAGCCAGTGCGCGACCACGACGCCAAGGACGATCCCGATGGCGGCCAGAGAGAACCCGAACGGCCAGATCGTCGCCGCCACCACATCCTCTTCGATCCCCTGCTCGTGGAGCGCCGAAGGTGTCTCCTCGGCCGGCACCCGTTCGGCC
>DHWS01000111.1:388-662 GCA_002413305.1 Actinobacteria bacterium UBA5176
CCTCGGCCGGCACCCGTTCGGCCTTGCGGGCGGCGCCCCAGAGGATGAACCCGACGTAGCCGAACGCGGCCGTCGTGACGAGCAGCTGCAGGGTGCCCTGTCTCTCGTAGGAGGTGAAGGCATACACGAGCCCGGCAGCCAGCAGGAAGGCCGACAGCCCCAGCGCGACCCTCGCCGTGATCTTCACCGCGTCGAACCTCCGTCTAGAGCGGCGGCTGGGTCAGCAGGTACAGGACCGTGAACAGCGCCAGCCACACGATGTCCACGAAGTGCC
>DHWS01000111.1:920-12305 GCA_002413305.1 Actinobacteria bacterium UBA5176
CCACACGATGTCCACGAAGTGCCAGTAGATCGCGGCGGCCTCGACCGGCTCATGCCTCCGGAGCGAGAGCTGGCCGGTCCGGGACTGCCGGTACACGACCAGCAGGAACACCACCCCACCGATCACGTGCGCCATGTGGAGGCCCGTCATCACGTAGAACAGGCTCGGGAAGATCCCGCCGCGGATCCGGAACGGGAGGGTGGCGTACTCGTAGCCCTGCAGGCCCAGGAAGGCGAGGCCCAGCAGCATGGTGATCAGGATCCGCGTGCCGACGACCTTCGTGTTCCCCCGCCGGGCCGCCCGGACGGCCGTTTGGAGCACGACGCTGCTGGAGACGAGGACGACGGTGGCCGCGATCGGACGCGCCAGGTCGAACAGGGGCACGGTGATCGGAGGCCAGATCTTCGCCTTCGCCTCGATCGAGAAATATGCCCCGAAGAGGGCGGAGAAGAACATCGCTTCGGAGGCGACGAACAGGACCATCCCGAGGATCGGGCCGCTGGTGCCCCGGACGGCGCGTTCGTCGTACAGGGTCTCCGAGACGCTCACGACGACCCCTCCCTCGCGGCCGCGGCCAGACGGAGGTCACGCACCGGTCGCTCGGAGCGAACCGGCGGCAGGTGGTCGAAGTTGTGGACCGGCGGCGGGGAGGTCGTGGCCCACTCGAGGGTGTTGGCACCCCACGGGTCGTCCGGGGCATCCTTCGGTCGCCGGAATGCGGCCAGCACGTTCCACAGGAAGATGAGCATGGACACCGCGATGAGCCAGGACCCCACCGTGGACAGCTGGTTCAGGAATGTCCAGCCCCGGTCGGGCGCGTAGTAGGCGATGCGCCGCGGCATCCCGCGGACTCCCAGGAGGTGCATCGGAAAGAACGTGAGGTTGAACCCCACGAGCTGGACCCAGAAATGCCAGATGCCCAGCTTGCGGTTCAGCATCCGCCCGAACATCTTCGGGAACCAGTAGTAGACGCCGGCCACCACCCCGAACATCGTGCCTCCGAACAGCACGTAGTGGATGTGGGACACCACCCAGTACGTGTCCGTCAGCGCGAAGTCGACCGCCGGCGCGGCGGTCCACACGCCGTCGATGCCCCCGATCAGGAACATGGCGATGAAGCCCAGCGCGAACAGCATGGGCGGTTCGAACCGCAGCTTCCCTTTGTAGATCGTGGCCAGCCAGTTGAAGAACAGGACACCGGTCGGGATGGAGATCATCTCGGTGGTCGCCGAGAAGAAGGGCAGCTCGACCGCTCCGGTGGCGTACATGTGGTGGGCCCACACCGTGAAGGACAGGGCCGTGATGAGCAGGAAGGCCAGCACCACCCCGCGGTAGCCGAACAGCGGCTTGCCCGAGAACACGGGCAGGATCTCGCTCACGATCCCCCACGCGGCCAGGATCAGCATGTAGACCTCGGGATGCCCGAAGAACCAGAACACGTTCTGCCACAGCAGCACGTTGCCGCCGTGGGCCGGGTTGAAGAACACGGTGCCGAGGCGGTGGTCGGCGAACAGCATCAACAACCCGGAGGTGAAGACCGGGATGGCCAGGACGGCCAGCAGCGAGGTGGCCAGCACCGCCCAGACGAAGATCGGGATGCGGAGCATGGTCATCCCGGGGGCGCGCATCCGAAGGATCGTGACGATGAAGTTGATGGCACCGAGCAGCGATGACACGCCCACGATGAGCAGTCCCAGCGTCCAGAGATCCTCGCCGGTCCCTCCCTGAAGGGACACCGGGACGTAGTTCGTCCAGCCGAACGCCGCCGCCCCACCCTTGGTGACGAACCCCGACAGGATCGTCAGCCCGCCCACCGGGAGCAGCCAGAACGACAGTGCGTTGATCCGGGGGAACGCCATGTCCAGCGCCCCGATCTGGAGCGGCACGAAGAAGTTCCCGAACCCGTTCAGCACCGGGAAGATGAACAGGAAGATCATCAGCGTCCCATGGAGCGTGAAGATCTCGTTGTACAGGTGGATGCTGATGAGCTTCGCGCCCGGCCGGGCCAGTTCGAGCCGCATGATCAGCGCGAACACCCCCCCGATGAAGAAGAACGCGAAGCTGTTGATCAGGTACAGGATCCCGATCCGCTTGTGGTCGGTGGTGGTCAGCCACTCCAGGAGCCACGACCGGCGGGAAGGACCCGGGGCCACGGCCGCCGGACGGACCTCGGTCACGGCCACGCGCGATCACCTCCATCGGGGGCGCGTCGGAATGGACTGGCGTTCGGCATCATGGCGTCACGACGTACACGCCGGACATGGCCGGGCCGTGGACGTCGCACTGGAAGTAGTACCTGCCTGGCGGCAGCGGGCTGATGGCGAAGTCCTTCGTGGCGACCCCCGGGAACCGCCCGGTCTGGAAGAACTCTTTCGTTCGCTTCGACGAGTCGTAGACCGCGAAGTTGTGGTCGATGGCGGGGTCCTGGTTCGACACGCTCAGGGCGATCTGCTGGTTCGCGGCCACCGCGATGCAGTTGGTGTTCCACTGGGTGTTCTTCGCCGTCACGCGGACGTGCGTCCCCAAGGAGGGACACGTGACGTGGAGCGCCGCGTTCCGGGCCCGGCGCACCCATGCCGAGTAGTCGGACGCCGTCACCACGTGGACGTAGAAGGTCATCCTCGAGTGGTACAGACCGCAGAACTCGGCGCACTGGCCCTTGTACACTCCGAGCCGCGTCGCGGTGAACGTGAACTGGTTCGTCCGGCCCGGGATGACGTCCCGCTTGAAGAGGAAGGACGGGACGAAGAACGAATGGATCACGTCCCGGGAGTGCAGGAGGATCTTCACCGGCTCATCGACCGGGATCTCCATCTGAGCCGGCTGCGTGAGCGTCTTGCCCGTGGTGAAGAAACCCTCGTTCAGGTAGTAGAAGGTCCACTCCCACTGGAACCCCTCCGCCCGGATGACCACCTGCGGGTTCGGGTCGATCCTGTCCACGGACGCGAGGGTGGCTTCGCCGAACCCGTAGTCGACGCCCACGATGACGGTCGGGATCAGGAAGAAGATCACCAGGGCCCGCTTCGTGCCGAACGACTGCGGGGGCTCCTCGTCGGTGTGCCGCCGGTAGCGCCACAGCATCCAGAGCAGGAAGCCCTCGACGATCACCACCACCGGGGCGGCGAGCAGGAAGATCGTCCGGTACAGCGAATGGACGTCCCCGCCCTGCTGGGTGGCGGGCACGGCCGCGCAGCCCGACAGCAGGATCAGGAACGGCGCCGTCAGGAGCAGGCGACGGCGGGCCCATCCCGCCATGCGAGGTCGACGGGCTGCTCGCATGCGGTTACGACGTCACGCTGAACGTGTAGACCATGCCGATCGAGGCATGCGGCGGGCCCGTCTCCTCGTCGCCCCCGTTGGCGGTTCCCTGTTGCCAGCAGGCGAAGAAGTAGTGACCGGGGGGCAGGTTGAACACCCCGACGATGGTCGCGCCCGTGAAGACGTCGTCGACCTCGCCGAAGTGGAGGTACTGGCTCTCACAGTCGCCTCCGCCGACACAGCCCTTGACCTTGGCCGAGGTGACCACGTCGGTGGCGCTCTTCCCCGACGGGAGCTGGGCCAGGATCATCTCGTGCGTGATGGGGAACGTCTCGTGATTGGAGAAGCTCACCGTGAAGCTTCCGGACTTGATGGTCGAAGGCACGCCGTGGTAACGGAAGTTCTGGGCGAAGACGTCGTAGTTCGTACCGAGCCCCCCTCCGCGACCCTTCGCACAACCGGCGCTCACCGTGCCGAGTATCAGCACCAGGGCAACGCTGAGCGAGCGGCGGGATCCGATCCAACCCAACGACCTCGAGTTCATCCCATCCCCTTTCCGACGAAGCTGGGCCGGGCGGAACATAGGACGGAACGGCTTCGCTTTCAAGGACATGACAACGTCGTCATGTGCCGGGCTCCGGCCGCGCCTCGCCTGACCAGCCCGGTTGTGGGCATCGGGCTCCCGTTGATGACAGAACTGTAATGAAAGCGCCGTCGGCCGGGCGTCTCCGGGCCTTGTTCGGACGACCGGGTCGCCGCTAAGCTTCGGCCGGGAGGGCTCCGATGCGGTCGTTCGGCCAGGGGATGGCAGCGCACAGAGGTGCTTCCGCCTGGCGGATCCTGCTCGTCGACGACGAACCACGCATCCTGAACTTCGTCTCGCGGGGTCTGCGCGCCGAGGGGTTCGTGGTCGAGGTCGCGCACGACGGGAACGAAGGGTTGGAGCGAGCGCTGCACGAGCGCTACGACCTGGTCATCCTGGATCTGCTGATGCCGGGACTGGACGGCGTGTCGGTCCTGCGCGGCATCCTGTCCCGCAAGCCGCAGCAATCCGTGATGGTGCTCTCGACACTCTCCGACACCCGCTCGAAGGTCGACTGCCTCGAGCTGGGCGCCGAAGACTACCTGGGCAAGCCGTTCTCCTTCAACGAGCTCCTGGCCCGGGTGCATGCCAGGCTCCGGTCGGCGGACCGCGCGCGGCCTTCGCGGCTCAGCGCCGGGCGGGTCTCTCTCGACGTCATCCGGCGGGAGGCCGACATCGGCGGCGGTCCGGTCCCGCTCGCGGAGCGTGAGTTCCTGGTCCTTCAGGAACTCCTGCGGAACGCCGGCCGAACCGTCAGCAAGGAACACCTGCTGTCCGCCGTGTGGGGCTACACGTTCGACCCGGTGTCGAATGTGGTCGACGTGTGCGTGCGGAGGATCCGGGCGAAGCTCGGCGCCGACGTCGTGGCCACGATCCGGGGAGAGGGGTATCGCGTTGGCGACCATTGACCGGGAGTGGCCGCTGCGACGGCACTGGCCCGACATCGCGTGGGCCCTCTTCGCGGTGCTGAACCTGGCTGGGATGATCGTCTTCGCGACCTGGGAGACGGTCCCCTTCCACTTCATCTGGGTGAGCCTGACGATCCTGTACGGGTTCCGGGTGTGGAGTAACGGGCGCACCGCCGCCGCTCTGGCCTTCGTCATCGTGGCGACCGGCGTCGTCCTCACCATCGACTTCGTGCGCGGCCAGCAGCAGCCCGACGAGCTGACCGAGGTCCCGCTCATGGCGGCCATGTTCCTGGCCATGGTGTGGCACGCCCGGCGCCGTCTCGCCGTGATCGACGAGCTCGAGAAGGTGTCCGAGGCGAACCTGCAGCTGCTCGACCGGGAGCGCCGGTTCGTGCAGGACGCGTCGCATGAGCTCCGGACGCCCATCACGGTGGCTCTCGGCCAGGTCGAGCTGATCTTCCGGACGACGGAGGACCCGCAGCTTCGAGAGGACGCGGGGATCGCGGTCGAGGAGCTGATGCGGCTCCGGCGGTTGTCGGACCGGCTCCTGCTGCTCGCCTCCTTCGAGGAGGCGCCGGCAACCACGTTTCCCACGGAGATCGACGGACTCGCCACCGACGTGATCCGCCGGTGGTCCGCGACGTCGCGCAACTGGACGCGCGGACCGCTGGCCCGCGGGACCGTGCGCGTTGATCCCGAACGCGTCGGACTGGCCCTCGACGCCCTGGTGGACAACGCCGTGAAGCACACCCGGCCGGGCGACCGCATCGAGTTGTCGACGTGGCGAAGCGGGGGCATCGCCGGGATCCGGGTCGTGGACGAGGGCTCCGGGATCGATCCCCAGCAGCTTGAAGGGATCTTCGATCGGTTCGCCCGTTCCGACGCCGGCCGGGCGCGCGGGAGCGGGGGGGTCGGCCTCGGGCTGGCCATCGTCCGGGCGGTGGCCGAGGCACACGGGGGGACGGTCAGGGCCACCAGCCGGCTCGGCCGCGGGAGCACCTTCGAGCTGATCCTGCCTCTGGCCGACGGCGGCCCATCGCTCCCGGGATCAGCCTCCCCGCCAGGCTCAGCCCCGGCGGACCACGAGGATCATCGGGCGACCCACGATCCGGCCAGGAGTGCCGAACCGGTCCAACCAGGTTCGTGACGATGTTCCTCGGGTCGCTTCGATCCCCGTCGACCATCCTCGGCTCGTGGACCTTCGATCCGGTCACGGCCGCGCTGCTGGTCGGCTCGCTCGTCTGGTACGTGTGGGCGGCGGGCCGCTTCCGGCTGCGGACGGGCACGCCGTACCGGGGGACGAAACCGTTCGTGCTCGGCCTGGGTACGGTGACGCTGGCGCTGGTCTCACCCGTCCACCGGTATTCAGGGCTGCTGCTCTCCGTCCACATGGGCCAGCACATCCTCCTGACGCTGGTGGCGGCACCGCTTCTGCTGCTCGGCGCGCCGGTGACGCTGGCCCTGCGAACCCACACCTCTGCCGAGGCCCGTCGGTGGTTCCTTCGGGTGCTGCACAGCAGGGTGGTCAGGGTCCTGACCAAGCCCGTGGTGTCCTGGGGGATCTTCGCCGCCGTCCTATGGGGAACGCATTTCACGCAGGTCTACGAGCTCTCGCTGGAACACGAGTGGATCCACTCGCTCGAGCACGCCGCCTACCTGGGGAGCGCGCTCCTCTTCTGGTCTCCCGTCATCGCCCGGGATCCGTCGCCCGTCCGCATCTCCCACCCGGCCCGGATCCTGTACCTGTTCCTGGCGATGCCACAGATGACGTTCCTGGGACTCGCCATCTACGGGTCGGACCAGGTGCTGTACCGGTCGTACCTGAGTGGGGCCGCAGCACTGGGGATCTCGGCGATCGGCGACCAGCATCTGGCCGGCGCACTCATGTGGGCCACCGGCATGTTCCTCATCGTGCCGGCGCTCGGGTTCGTCCTGATGGACTGGCTGGACCGGGAGGAACGGGAGGCCAAGCGGCAGGAGGCCCGGGCGGGCTCCGCGTAGCGGTGAACCGCTCTCGAGCGGCGATGTCACTGCTGGGTGCTACGGTTCGGACCTGAGACCTCCTCCCCCGCTCGAGGAGGGTTGCCTTGGCCCGGTGGTTGTTGTGGGCCTTCCCCGGCTCGTTCGTCTGCTGCGTCGGCATCCTGGTCACTCTCGGCTCGCTCTCGTGGCGCCGGAGCCACGGCCTCCGGATGGGGCGACCGATCCGCGAGCCGGGCTCCGCCCGCCCCGGACCGGCCGCGGAGCTCCGGCCGGCTTCGGGCTGGACCTACGTGGCCGGGGCGTCCGGGCTTGCCGCGGCGGGCTGCGCGATCGCCTGGATCGCCGGAGGTGACGTGGCCCGCCTGGCGGTCGGCGGCGCCGGCTGCCTGATCGCAGTTTCGGGGTTCCGGTCGCGCGTTCGAGCACTCGGCCTGCGAGGCCCCGACCTCGTCGTGCTGCGAGCCGGTCGGCCTCCGTTCGTCGTCGCACTGGAGGCCGTCACCGCCTTGGAACCACCCCGCACCCCCCTGGGGGGGTGGACCGTTCGGGCCGGGGCGCGTCGGATCACGCTCATGCCCTCCGATCTGTGGGGGAACGAAGACGTCCTGGACCTCCTCGCCGGCGCGATCCGCTTCGACCCGGGAGGGCGATGGTGGGTGCGGGGTGAGCGAACGCGCGCGCCCCCGGCTCAGCGGACGACGATGGTGCCTTTCATCTGCGTGGGGTGGTACTGACAGTGGAAGAAGTACGTTCCCGGTTTCAGACCGCTCACGGTGAAGTTCGCGCTGCCCGGGCCGGTCACGGTCGGACCCGTCACGAGCACGGGTGCCGAATCGCTCGAGCCGTTGAACACCACGATGTTGTGCGGGACCTGCGTGTCGTCGTTGACGAAGTGGATGGCGACCGAGCTTCCAGTCGCGCCGACCTGCGTCGGGTCGAAGGCCAGGTTCTTGGCCGTGACGGTCACCGCCGGTCCGCCACCACCGCCACCGGCGGCCGGCCCGGGCGTGACCGTCACCGTGCCCGTCATGGTGGTGGGGTGGAACTCGCAGTGGAAGAAGTAGGTCCCGGCCGACGGCGCCGTGAACGAGTACGTGGTCGCGCCCGGCCCGTTGACCGGGGCCCCCCGGAAGAAGATCGGCGAGCTGGCGTTCGCGCCCTTGAACAGCACGAAGTTGTGGGGGGTCGACGCGTCGTCGTTCGTGAAGTGGAGCGAGATCTTCGCTCCCGCCGGGACGCTCAGCGTCGTCTGGACGAATCTCAGGTTCTGGGCCCCGAGCTGGGCGGCCACCGGCTTCTGACCGGCCGGCTTCTCTCCCGGTGGCTTGTCGCCGAGGTTGAACGCCACCAGGCCGGCGACGATGACGGCAAGGCCCGCGCCCAGGATGAGGGGCGACCCCGTCGGCCGTCGCCGCACGCGCGTCCCGTAGGCGACCAGGGCCGCCCCGACCAGGATGTTCATGGCCATCAGCAGCGCGATGGCCGGAGCTGCCTTCTTGCTGACGGTCAGCAGGATACGGGAGAAGGACCAGACGAAGGCCCCGCCGAACAGGACGGCCACCAGCGGATAGGCGACAGGCGGCAGCAGCGGACGCCGGTCCGGGGCAGAGGAGGAGCGCGCTCCGGCCGCCGGATGGGCGGGTTGGAGGCCGCCCGCCGGGCCCGGAGTGCCCGAGGCGGAGGCCTCCTCCGTCTGTTCGATCGTCTCGTCCGACACTCGTCTCGCTCCCGCGAACTCCCCGGCGAGCGGCCCGTGCCGGCCCCGCCGCGACCAGAACCCTACCGCGCCGGCCCGCGGACCTCATCGTTCCGGGACAGCCCGGATCGGACGTCCCGTTCGACGTCCCGCCATTCCAACGCGTCCCACCCCTCTGAGTTGTTCTCGAGGGAGTACCACTTGAAGAACGTGACCGCCAGGACCGTCCACAGCAGGGCTCCGCCTCCCAGCTTCAACAGGAGCCCCGAGATCCGCTGGTCGGTCAGCACCGACATCCCCCAGATCCGGGGCACATGTGTGTAGAAGGGATACAGCGGCGTGCTGCCGAACGTCAGGAACGACGCCGGCACTGTGGGGACGATCGAGGCGAGGAACAAGTAGACCATCCGCCCCGGGTAGGACAGCCCGGGCATCTCCGGCAGCGGGCTGATCACCGGCCACCAGAACAGGATCCCCGCGCCGAAGATCACATAGTGGGTGAAGAAGTGGAACGACTCGTTGCGGAGGGCCAGGTCCTCCACCGCGGGCCAGTGGATCAGCACGATCATCGCGTTGAAGATGATCAGCGCGACGAACGGCCGGCAGAGCTGGCGGAACGTCGCCTTCAGCCACGCCGGTCGGAGGAGCTTGCGGAGCAGCCACGCCGGTGAGCCGCGAAGGAGCATGGGCGGGGCGACCAGCCCCAGCAGCATGTGCTGGAACATGTGCACGCTGAACAGGAAGTGCTCGCCGATGTCGTCCACGGGCCACGCGGCCGCGATCCAGATGACCACCACCCCGGCCGTGAACCACGCCACCTGGTGCCCGCTGGACTGCTGCTCGCCGGGCCGGACCGACTTCGGCCCCAGGCGGCGGAGTGCCCACAGGTAGCCGCCCTCCAGCACAAGCACGAGCGCCAGCACGTCGAGGTGGGGCGAGAACGGAGGCAGCGCTCGGGCGAGCATCGGCCTACAGCTTCAGCGCTCCGAAGATGAACAGCACGATCAGGTACACGGTCAGCGCCAGCACGATCCCGATCAGGAACAGCCGGCGGAAGATCACGCTGTCGAACCGCAGGTGCATGAACCACAGCACCACCAGGCTGAATTTGATGAACGCGAACAGCAGCAGCAGCGCGACGAACGCCGTATGCGGGATCTTGAGGTAGTACAGCCCGACCTCGAACCCGGTGGCGATGGCCAGGATGACCGCGACCCGGATGTACTCGCGCGGGCCGGGGTGGAGGGCGAGCTCCGGCTCCTCGACCACCGCCTCCGGCTGGGTGGGGGGGAGTTCGCCCTCGCGGCTCTGCAGGTCCGTACCGACGTCCACGTACCCCTACTTCCCCCCGGTCGGGATCAGGTAGACCACCGTGAAGATCACGATCCACACGATGTCGACGAAGTGCCAGTACAGCCCGACCAGTTCGACCACCTCGGCCTTGTCGGTCCCCAGCCGGCCGTCCAGCGACATGCCGAACAGCGACAGCAGCATCAGGATGCCGATCGTCACGTGCGCCCCGTGAAAGCCGGTCAGCACGAAGAAGGTCGAACCGAACAGATTCGTCTTCAGCGTCAACCCCTCCTGGACGAACCGGGTGAACTCGTAGACCTGCCCGGCGATGAAGGTCATCCCCAACAGGGCGGTGGCCATCAGCCACGCCCGGAGCTTCGCGTGGTCGCCGCGCTGGATGGCCGCCAGCGCCAGCACCATCGTCAGCGAGGACATCAGCAGCACGAACGAGCTCACCGACGTGTACGGGATGTCGTAGACCTTCAGCGGGGTCGGCGTACCGGGAAGCGTCCGGTCCCGGTACAGGAGGAACGTCGAGATCAGCGCGCCGAACAGTAGGCATTCGGACGCCAGGAACGCCCACACCCCGATCTTCGCGTTGGACAGACCCGTGCTGGTGCGGTGGGCTTCGACGGCGGTCGCGTGCTGCGCCATGGCCCTCAGGCCTCGTCCTCGACGGGTTCGGCCGACGGCTCGTTCGCCCAGCCGAACAGTGACGCCAGCAGCAGCAACCCGCCGTCGATGCACAGGATCGGTGAGTACAGCAGCCCGTAGCCCAGGATCGGCAGCGACACCGCGGCCAGGATCGGGTAGTACGACGGCGACGGCATGTGGATGGCGTGGCCGGCCTCGTGGCTCGCGCCGTGGGCGGCCTCGTTCCCTCCATCGCCATGCATCGCCCGCTCGCTCTCCGCGGGCCCCGCCGCGCCGCCGGGCGCCGAGGGAAGCTCGGAGGGCGACACGTCATCGGCGCCCCTCGGCGCGTCCCCGTTCGCCCCACCCGCCATCACGGCGACCAGCTGCCCTTCACGGTCCTCGGCGTACTTCCGGTGCCAGAAGTCGTCCAGCGAGTGCACCACCGGGATCTCGTCGAAGTTCCAGTCGGGCGGCGGCGACGACGTCGTCCACTCGAGCGTCCTCGCGTCCCACGGATCGGCGGGGGCCGGTTCGGCACGTCGTTTGCTCAGCACCACGTTGGCCAGGAACAGCAGGACCGAGGCGGCGATCAGGAACGCGCCCACGGTCGAGAACGTGTTCCAGAACGTCCACCCGGCGGTGGCCGGGTACCGGTAGATCCGCCGCGGCATCCCCTGGAGCCCCAGGATGTGGAACGGGCCGAACGTCACGTTGAACCCGATCAGCATCAGCCAGAAGTGGACCTTGCCGATCTTCTCGGAAAGCATGTGGCCGAAGATCTTCGGCCACCAGTAGTAGATGCCGGAGAACAGCCCGAACACGCTCCCGCCGAACAGCACGTAATGGAAGTGCGCGACGATGTAGTACGTGTCGGTCTGCTGGTAGTCGGCCGGCACTACGGCGTGCGTCACGCCGGACAGCCCGCCGATCGTGAACATCGCGATGAACCCCAGCGAGAACAGCAGCGGCGTGCCGAAGTGGATGTCCCCGCCCCACAGCGTGGCCAGCCAGTTGAAGATCTTCACCCC
>DHWS01000110.1:0-4097 GCA_002413305.1 Actinobacteria bacterium UBA5176
AAGCCATTAGGCGACCTCTCCGGGAGCAATGGCACCGGACTACTGGGTGCCGCAGCGAGCATGTAGCAGCATGGCCGACCCGGGCCAGCTCCAGAGCGACGTGGGCCCCCAAGCCCGGACCGGCTTCTACTCGTCGATCACGTCGTAGTTGCCATATGTGGGAGGGCCGTCGACCAGTTCGGCCATCTTCCGAGCGAACGCATCCGTCTCCGGCCGTCCGGAGTTCTCCATCGCGAGCTCGTAGGAGTCGAACTCGGCCACCACCATGTACGCGTTCTCCCGATCCCGGTCCTTGAGAATCCTGTTGCTCCGGTAGCCTGGAGCCTGACCTCCCTGCTCCCGCTCGTACTCCTTTCCCATCGCCGCGATCTCGTCGATCCGCGACGTGGTGAACGAGATCGTTTGCACGAACGCCATCGGTTCCTCCTCTCGATCTTGGACGCAGTCGAAGTCACTGTGCCCGAGGCGACGCTGATCGGTCAAGCTTGGTCACACCGTCCCGGTCCGCCGCGATCCAAACGAGCGGAGCGTTTCGTTGAGCGCAGCTACCCGTCTGTTGCGGAACTCGGGGCGCAAGGCCACGAAGAAGCATCACCCCACTCATTCGACATCCTCGTCCCGGACATCCTCAGTTACGGCTTCCGTGCTCGGATCGGATACCCGTACGTCCCGAACTGACGTGCCTTCGCCTCACCGCCCGCCCCGCCGAACGTGTCGACGATCGGGCCGTACTCGACGTTGCGCAAGCCGGCGCCCTCGATGATCGTCGTCCACCCTGCGCACGGCAGGGCTCCAGCGATTCAACCCGTCCAGAGGTCGATGTCGCGGAGGGCCGACTCAGGGACGGGCCGCTCCACGCAGATGTCGGCGACCTGCACCCGCCCGCCCGGCCGGAGGGCTCTGGCGACCTGCCGGTAGGCCCCAAGCTTGTTCGGGACCAGGTTGATCACGCCGTTCGAGATCACCAGGTCCGCCCAACCCTTCGCCACCGGCAGTCGCTCGGCCAGGCCCTGCCGGAACTCGACGTTCGCGATTCCGCCCGCGGTGGCTGCGGCACTGGCCTGCTCGAGCATCTCCGGGGTCATGTCCACGCCGATCACATGGCCGTCGGGACCAACCGCCCGCGCCGCGATCAGCGCGTCGAGGCCCGCGCCCGAGCCCACGTCCACGACGTGCTCGCCCGGCTTCGGGAGGCCCCAGTGGAAGGGGTTGGCCACGCCGGCGTAGGAGGCTACGGCTTCCTCGGGGAGCCCTTCAAGCCACTGATCCAGGTAGCCGTTGTTTCGCGCCGCCCGGCGGCCGGTGTGGAAGTGGAACTCGTGTTCGGGGTGCTCCACTACCTCGACGTACTTGCGCTGGACCTCCTCCCGAAGCCGCTCCACGTCCACCGTCACGTCGCCCATGTTTTCCCTCCTCGAAGACCGCCGCCTTTGTAGGATACGCCGAAGCGGGGACGCCCCCGTTGCCGTCTGAGGCCGCTCGGTCACGAGGCCAAACGACGTCGAGCGTGAGCGGACGGTCGAGACCCGAGGCCTCATGGCCGCCGGGTGGGCGGAGGGCGGGCCAGCGACATCCTCGTCGGCCACTCCTCTTGTCCTGAGGTCCCGGCTCAGCTACAAGAGGGAGGAAGAGAAGAAGAGACGGAGGCACGCGAAGTGATGCGGAGCAGGGACGAGCAGGATGCGGCTGCCACCTTTAGCGAACGATACGGTCGGCCGGCCTCCGATGCCACGCGAGAGCTGGAGCGGCTCGTCATCGGCGGTGACTTCGGGGCGAACGGCTACACGACCATGGCGCAGGCTGATCTGATCGCGAAGCGGCTGGGTCTGCGAGGGGGCCACCGACTGCTCGACGTTGGTTCGGGTCGAGGCTGGCCGGGGCTGTACCTGGCCAAGGTTGCCGAGTGCACTGTCGTCCTGACGGACGTCCCTGAACTGGGGCTGAGGACCGCCCAGGAGCGAGCCGCTGTGGAGGGCATCGCCGAGCGCTCGGCGGCGGTCGTGGCGAGCGCCCGGCGGCTGCCCTTCGGGGTCGAGAGTTTCGATGCCGTCGTTCATACAGATGTCCTGTGTTGACTGGCAGCCAAGCTCTCCGTGCTGAGAGCGATCAGACGGCTTCTCCGGCCGGGAGGTCGGACCGCCTACTTCACGATCTTTACTGCACCGGGACTGTCGAACCGGGATCATCGCAGGGCGGTACGTCTTGGACCCAGGGCTGTGGGCTCCGGCAGGGAGCAAGCGGAGCTCCTCGAAGCAGCTGGGTTCGTCCCGATCGTGGTGACCGATGTGACGCGAGACTTCCTCGAGACCGCTCGCCGATGGTTCACCCGCGCCTGGGAGCTGGAAGCTGAATTGCGGAGCACCCTCGGCGATGCGCTGTTCGATGAACAACAGGCGGACCGCAAGGAGATGATCACCGCGGTCGAGGAAGGACTCCTCCGTCGAGCTCTCTTCGTTGGGGCCAGGCCAAAGTAAGTCCGGTGGCGAAGAGCACCACGGGGAAGGCGACGGGTCCCGGAGGGGAGCTCGTGAGGTCCATCCTCACAGATCAGGAGTCAACCAAACCTGGGGCAGTCCCATGTCGAGCTAAAGCGACTAATATTCCGAGGGCGAGCGCCACCCTGGAGCTCGGCCAGCGAGAAGGGAGAACATGCCATGTCCGAGTCAAACAAAGCCCTCGCCGCACGCATGCCGCTTGAGGTCTTCGGCCAGGGCCGAACAGAAGTCATCGACGAGGTCGTCGCGCCTGACTTCGTTGACCACGGCGACCTTCCGCCGGGCATCCCTCCAGGGCATGAGGGGCTGAAGCTCTTGGTCGAGGCGACGCGCAGCGCTTTTCCCGACCTCACCATCACCATCGATCATGCGATCGCCGAAGGAGACTTCGTGGTGCAGCATGTCATCAATTCCGGCACGATGAAGGGCGATTTCGCCGGGATGCCGGCGAGCGGCAAGCACGCGACATGGGAAGCGGTCCACATTGCCCGGATCGTGGGCGGCAAGATCGTTGAGCACTGGGACGTGCAAGATCAGCTCGGGATGCTCCAGCAACTAGGCTTCCTGCCGCCTCCGGGAGCCGGGCGTTCGGCCTGAAACGGGGGGGCTGGATGTGCAACCCCCTCATAGCCCGCTCTTCTGGACGCTCTTCCTGGGGTTGACCTTCCTGGTCTAACGGCGGGCTGGAGCGTGCTCAGCCGGGCCCATTTTCAAGCCGCGAAGGTTTCGGCATTGCGGGTGAGAAAGCCCCCCGGCGACCCCTCTCTTCGGCTGATCTGGCCTGGCGCCGCCCGCAGGGATACTACCGAGCCGGGCCGGGGGGAAGGGGAGCGCGAGCGGCGAGTTTCACGTGGCGGCGTGAACTTGCACCACGGGGCGAGGGCTGTCGCTTCGTGCAACTCGGCCGCGGAAATCGCTCAGATGGAGGTTCACTAGCGGTCAGCAGGTCGGGCGAGGGGCGTTGTTGATCGCTGTGGTCGCGTCGGTCAGGAACGCCGTCCCCTCCCGGATCTGAGTGACGGCCGTGCCGTAGTCGCCTTGTTCCATGCTGTCGGCGGCTCGAGTGAACACGTCCGACGCCTGCCGCAGCAGAACGCCGGCGGGCGGCACGAAGGGCGCGATCTCCTGAGAGGCCGTCTCCGTGGCGGTGGCAGCCTCCCGCTCCTTCGCGATGGCAGTCGCGATGTCCCCCTTCCCACTTGCCGTGGCCACCGCCTGCATGTCGTTGGAGGCGACCTGGAGCGTAACGAACAGCTCCAGCGGCGGAGTGGGGCATGGGTTCGGTGATGGGGAAGACGACGGCGTCGGGGATGGAGAGCGGCTCGGTTGAGCAGCGGGAGCTTTCCCCGAGCAGGCGGCCAACAGCATGGCGATCATGGCGGCGGCGAGCCCGGTCCTCCTCACGGGCCGGATTCTCCGCCCGCTGGTCTGCACAAGTCCAGCCGTTGCGACGCGAATCGCCCGTGCTCGGGCCGCATTCAGGCCGCATGAGGTCGGGAAACGATGGGAAACGATGGGAACGATTGAGAAGCTGGGCTCGGACGGAAAACGGCCTGTGACGTGCGGAAACGTCCCCTGACCAGCGGAGCGGGTGACGGGAAT
>DHWS01000110.1:4366-4495 GCA_002413305.1 Actinobacteria bacterium UBA5176
CCAGCTTGGAAGGCTGGCGCACTACCACTGTGCTACACCCGCATGTGCCCCATGACTCTAGCAAGGAGGGCCGCCCGGCTCGTAGCATCGGTGCGTGCAGGTTCCGTTCCGACTCGTGGACGTGTTCGC
>DHWS01000143.1:0-176 GCA_002413305.1 Actinobacteria bacterium UBA5176
CGAGCTGCACGTTCACCAACACCCAGAACGCCTCCCTGGACCTGATCAAGAACACGGTGGGCGGCGACGCCACGTTCGGGTTCACCGGGTCCGGCTCCGGGGTGGGCAACACCAACATCACCACCGTGGCCAACACCGGGCACCACCTGTACAGCCTGGACGGCACCCAGCTCGGG
>DHWS01000143.1:340-28263 GCA_002413305.1 Actinobacteria bacterium UBA5176
GGGCCCACGACCCCAGCTGGTACGCCTGGACGGCACCCAGCTCGGGACCAAGACCCTGTCCGAGACCGTGCCGGCCGGGTGGACGCTGACCTCGATCTCCTGTTCCGGTGGGACCTCCATCGCCTACAGCTCCGACGGGACCAGCTTCCACGCCACCTTCGCCCAGGGCGACACCTACGCCCACATGACAGTGGGGGCCGGCAACGCCGACTCCTGCACGTTCACCAACACGAAGAAGGGGTCCATCACGATCATCAAGGATGCGATCCCGAACAGTTCCCAGGCGTTCCAGTTCCACCCGTCGAGCAACCTGAGCGGGTCGGACTTCAACCTGACCGACAACGGGACACCGGGTGCGAACACCAAGGTGTTCAATGGCCTGCTGCCCGACACCTACTCGGTGGAAGAGATCAACATCCCGGCTCAATGGGCGCTGGCGGGCATCAACTGCGGCTCCGCAAGCGCCACCCGCACGGGGAATTCGATCTCGATCACCCTGGCGGCGGGCCAGAACGTCACCTGCACGTTCACGGACACGACGAAGAACCTGATCACCGACACGACGCTGTGCACGTTCGACACGAACTCGAGCCAGGCCGGATCGCAGTTCCACCTGCTGTACACGCCCGATACGGGTGGCTACTGGAAGCTCAACGCCAGCAATCCCGGCCAGTTCTACTACAACGTGTTCGACAACGGCACGCCTGGTACGACGGGCACGGTGACGTTGACCTTGCCGTACCCCTGGGTGACCCAAGGGACCGTGCCGTTGCACGTGTACAACGGCGCGACCTTCACCCAGGTCAATGGGCAGACTTGCATCATCCCCGGGAATGGAGTCGCCGGCACCACGAGCGGACTGCCGGTCACGCTCTCGAGCTACGGCTCTCAGACCTTCGGATCACAGACGACGGTCAGCGTGACGTTCACGTATCCATCGACAGGGGCCGTGTATATCAACCTGCACGTGGATTACGGCCTGAAGACAACGACCGGTTGGGCGAAGGGATCGGCTCCAACGAATCCGTACTGCCCGGTGGGGAACGACGCCATCAACCCCCTGGCATCGCCGTTGCCTACGATCCTCGACTGCCAGCCGTACACCTTCTCCTACCACGACGGGACGAGCGGGTCCGCGACCGTCTCGAGCAACAACGTGTTCAAGAAGGACCCGGGGATCGCTGGGTTCGTCACTCGAACCAGCACCTTCAACCCCGTGGTCAATACGCCGGTGAATATCTACCTCGGGAGCGTGTTACAGGCGACGGTCTACACCGACCAGGACGGCTGGTACAACTGGCAATACAAGTACACCGGGAAGGCCACGACCTTCACGGTCGTCCTGCCGTCGTTCAACAACACATCCAAGTCGGCGACGTTGAAGTCAAACGCATTCCTGGTCGTGAGCTTCATGGTCTGAAGCTTCACGGGTTGAGAGGCGCAAGAAGGGCCGGTCCCTTGGGACCGGCCCTTCCCATGGAGGGGAAGCTGGGACGCTAGCCGCTGACGTCGAACGGCTGCGATGCGAGCACGGTCTCCCCTTGGTGGTCGCTGGTCTGCAGAACCGCGGTGCAAGACGCCGGACCGCCGTTCGTCAGCCAGGTCGACGCCACGCCGCCAAGCGTGAAGGTATCCTGCGGCCAGCCCAGTTCGACGTACACAATGCCTCCGCTCTGATAGCAGGACAGGGCGACCGAGACGTTCTTCACGGTGCTCGGATACACGGTCGTGAACGTCACCGATTCTCCCAGGTAGGGGTTGGACTGATTGAGCACGATGCTGGGGTCGGACGTCTTCGACTGGCCACCTCCCGGACCGCCCTTCGCCAGGGCGGGGCTGGCCATGAGCGCGACCATGAAAGCCGCGACGAGAAGTCTCCGCGCCATCTCCTCCTCCTTCCTCAGCCCGGCGAGGCCCTTGCGAACACCTCGGGGGGGGGTCCCGATCTCATCGGCCCATGGCTCGAAGGGCCGTTTTCACTCCTTGAGACAATCGGCCGCCACTGAGCTCGCCTTGATGGCTGATCGGGAAATGGGGCCGAGGGCTGTAACCCTGTCTCAGCTATCGCCCGCTTTGGCTCATCCTGAAGGAGTAGGTCGACGAACCCCGTTGTCGCCACGGCACGGACTCCGGATACCTTGATTCAGGCACCCGGTACCCGCTGCCGTTGCGTCAGCTCCCCGCCTCGTGCAGAGTTCGGCACACGTCGAGAAGATCCTGAGGGCCGTGTGCTGTTCGTCCATGTGTTGCCAGCAGCAGGGAGCCCACATGCACATGGGCAGGACCGAGCTGGCGACCTGCGACCCGCATAGAGCGATGGGCGCGCAAGGACGACCGATGGATGCCGGACTGGACCTCGCTCCATCAAGCGATGTCAGGCCGAACGAAGGTCCCGATCGACTCCTCGTTCTTCTCTTCGGTGGTGCGCTCTTCCTGAGCTCCGCGCTCCTTTTCTCCGTCGAGCCCATGTTCGCCAAACTCGTCCTTCCCCTGCTCGGCAGCGCTCCCGCCGTGTGGATCACCTGCGTGCTGTTCTTCCAAGCGGTCCTGCTGGCCGGATACGCGTACGCGCACGCGGGCGCCCGGCTCGTCGGGACCCGAAGCCAGTCCATCGTGCTGATCGGACTCCTCCTGCTCGCGATGCTCACCCTGCCCGTCCGGATCCCGGCGGGATGGGTCCCTCCTGCCGCACGGAACCCCATCCCATGGCTTCTGACGTTGCTTGCCGTCTCGTTGGGCCTTCCGTTCTTCCTGCTGTCCTCGATGGCGCCCTTGCTGCAGCGGTGGTTCGCGGCGACGAGCCATCGGGCCGCCGGCGATCCGTACTTCCTGTACGTCGCCAGCAACCTCGGGAGCTTCCTGGCCCTGCTCGCCTATCCGACCATCATGGAGGCCACGCTGACCGCTCGTCAGCAGGCCGACGCGTGGTGGATCGCATATGGGGTGGATATCGCGCTTGTCCTCGCGTGCGCGGTCGTGGTCTGGCGCTCGTCCCCTCCACCACCCACCGCCGCGACGGCAGGGACGCGTTCGGTCGGCGATGGCGCACGCGAACGGCTCGGGCTGACCCGGAGGCTCAGGTGGCTTGCGCTGTCGTTCGTCCCTGCCAGCTTGATGTTGGGTGTGACCTCCTACCTGACCGCGAACATCGCCCCCATCCCGCTGCTCTGGGTCATCCCGCTGGCGATCTATCTCCTCTCGTTCGCGCTGGTCTTCGGACGGCGGCCCTCCCGGACCTTCGGGCTCAGCGCTCGCCTCCTGCCCGTCCTGATCGTGGGCCTGATCCTGACGATCGCCTTGCAGGCGGGTGGGCCGCCGTGGTTCTTGATCCCGCTTCATCTGGCGACGTTCTTCGCGGCGGCGATGGTCTGCCACGGACAGCTCGCGAAGGATCGCCCGCCGGTCCAGCACCTCACGCAGTTCTACCTCCTCCTGGCGGTGGGGGGCGTCTTCGCCGGAGCCTTCAACGCGCTGCTCGCGCCTGCGGTCTTCAACACGCTCGTGGAGTACCCGCTGGTGCTCGTCCTGGCCTGCCTGCTGATCCCGCGGGGTGGCGCGCCGGCCAGCCGGCGACCGTGGATCGATGTCATCCTGCCGACTGCCCTCTTCGCGGTCGTGGCGGGCCTGAGCTGGGCCGTGAGTCGGACTTCGGTACCCGATGAGACACTCGGCCGCGCGATCGTGTTCGGTGCCCCAGCGGTGGCGTGCTTCAGCTTCTCCAGCCGGCCGCTCCGGTTCGGGCTGGGGATGGGGGCCATCTTGCTTGCCGGCGCGCTCCCGATCGGATCACGCCCGCATCAGCTGTTCGCCGACCGAAACTTCTACGGCATCGATCGCGTGGTCGGCGTTCCCGGCGATCACCTTCTGTACAGCGGCACGACGATCCACGGTGCCCAGAGCCAGCAGCCCGGCCGTCGCGATGAGCCCCTCACCTACTACGCTCGCACCGGCCCGGTGGGCGACCTGTTCGGGGCGCTGGCGCCGGTCGACGCTCGCTGGCACATCGGCGTCATCGGGCTGGGGACCGGCTCGATGGCGTGCTACGGCACGTCCGGCCAGCGCTGGACGTTCTTCGAACTGGACCCTACGGTGGCTCGCATCGCGCAGGATCCATCCCTGTTCAGCTTCCTACGCGATTGTGTCGGCGGCCGGTCGGGGATCGTCCTCGGCGACGGGCGCCTTTCGCTCCAGCGTGCGCCCGACCATTCCTTCGGGCTCATCGTCGTGGACGCGTTCAATTCTGATTCGATCCCCGTTCACCTCCTCACCCGGGAAGCCGTCGCACTCTACCGGTCGAAACTGATCCCCGGTGGCGTCATCGCGTACCACATCTCCAACCTGTATCTCGACCTGCATCCGGTGGTAGCCGCGCTCGCTCAGGATGCCGGGCTCGTCGCCTACGCCCGCGATGACTTCGACGTCACGCCCGTGCAGGCGAGCGCCTACTCCTTCCAGTCGGAGTGGGTGGTGCTCGCTCAGGCGGGGCCCGACTTGGGGGGACTGCCGGAAGCTCCCAACTGGTATCGCCTGCTGGCCAGGCCCGGCGACCCTGTCTGGACGGACCAGTACTCCAACGTCCTACGGGTCTTCAAGTGGCGGTGAGGAAGAGCGGCGTGCAACCTTCGCCAAGGCAATGACGTGCGGAAACGGCCGAAGTCGACGTCAGAAGATGTAGTACCAGTTCACGAACAGCAGGAGCATCAGGCCGAGCAGCGCGGCCGAACAGCCCACCACCAGCTCGTGCGCCCGGGGACGGCCTTCCGTCCACCTCGCGAACGCCCAGATCACGGGGAAGATGACCGCGGCGAACCGCGGGAACGACAGCAGGGGACGCCCGTCGAAGATGTAGGACATGGGCGCCAGGATGCTCGCCCACGCGTACAGCGAGTACGACGGCCGGAACCTGAAGATCGCGTACGCGGCGGCCGCGACCACCACCACTCCGATCACCCAGTCGAGCGTGTGGTAGCCGCCGGGGTAGATCCCCATGAACCGGTAGGCGTCCTGGCTGGCCATCCGCGCGGTGGTCAGCGGGCTCACCCGGTGGCGCTCCCAGGACGTCTGCTGGGTGATCGGGGCCAGCCAGCTCCCGAACCGCGCGTGGCAGAACCAGAGATACGTGCCGGCTCCGAGCACCGGGAACGCCGATGCCGCCAGGCCGGCCACCGGCAAGCGTCGTGGGCGCGCGGTGAGGGCCTGGTGGATCGCTTCGGCCGCGAGGGGCAACACCAGGAGCACGCCGAGGTTCCGCGTCAGCGCCGCCAGGAACGCGGCCGGGGCGGCCAGCCACCACCTCGACCGCCGGGCGAACCAGAAGGCCAGCAGGACCAGGAGCAGGAACAGGGACTCGCTGTAGGGAGCCAGGAAGAAGAACGCCGTGGGGAAGACCGCCGCATACACCACGGCCTTGCGGGCGACCTCGTCGGAGAATTCGGCCTGGGTGAGGAGGAACAGGACGAACAGTGCCCCCAGGAACGCCGCGTTGGACACGATCAGCGACGCGGCGAACGGGTGGCCGCCGATGGCCCACGAGACCGCCCGGATCAGCAGCGGGTAGAGGGGGAAGAACACCGCGCTCTGGTTCCCCCGGACGTAGCCGTGCCGGGCGATCGACAGGAACCACAGCCCGTCGAACCGCTCGAACGCCGTGAACACGTTGTGCCAGCCCGGGGTGATCGGGTGCGCGGCCCAGCCCGGGACGTTGTTCAGCAGCGGGATCGGGGGGAGCCCCAGGCGAACGCCCGGGGAGAGCCGAGTCAGGTCGGGGAGCAGGGCGATGCCGATGAGGGCGACGATCGAGAGGAAGATGCGGAGCGCCAGGAACACGCCGAGCGAATGGCGGAGGGCCCGGACGACATCGTCACGCGCGGGTTTGGGCAGGACCGCCCGCCGTTCCCCCCGGCCGGCCGCGTCCACCCGCCCGGCCGTTAGGGGGGATGCTGGGGAGGCTCCGGGCTCGGTCTTCATGGGCGGGGTCAGGCCGCGGCCGCTTCGACGTGGGCGGGCACCGGGGCGGCGAGGCGGTTCCCCTCCGGGGCGCGCTGCAGGATCCAGGCCACCACGCAGGCGAGCAGCACCGCCGCTCGCGCCACAACCGCGATCTCGAACCCGCCCAGCGGCACGCCGTGGTATCCGGCGAACCCCGCCACGTGCTGGTCGGCGGACAGGCGCCCGAACCAGGAGAACCGCGTCACGAACACCGCCACGTCAGCGGCCTCGAACGCCAGGAACAGCCGGAGGTTCGGCAGGCTCAGCGCGAACCACGGCAGCAGCCACAGGCCGTACTGCGGGGAGTAGACCTTGCTCGTCAGCAGGAAGACGATCAGCAGGGGGAAGGCGAACGTCCACCGCGGGAAGTCCGGATCCCGGGAGCGCTTCGCGAACCACACCCCGGCCGCGATCGCCGCGAAGAGCAGGACGGACAGGGCGTCGACCAGGTGCGCGGACCAGGCGCATGCCTGCCCGCCGTGCAACCGCTGGCACGCCACGAACCATAGGCTGTCCCAGTCCACCGGCCGGTTCGAGTTGAACGTGAAGAACGTGACCCAGGACTTCCCGGCCAGGAGCGCGAAGGGGAGGTTGACCGCCGCGTAGACGACCGCGGCCCAGACCAGCAGGGAGACCGCCTTCCCCTGACGGCGCAGGCGGACGCGACCGAGCGCGAACGGGATCAGGAGAAGCCCCGGGAAGAGCTTCGCCGCCGTCCCCAGCCCAAGCAGTGCGCCGGCCCATTCGTCCCGTTCCCGCAGGTAGGCGACCGTCCCGAGGGCGGCCAAGGCGACGGCGAACAGGTCCCAGTTCATGAAGGCGTAGATGAGCAGGGTCGGGGCCATGGCGAACAGAAGGGCTCGCTGGCCGGCGATCCGCCATAAGGCCCATGCCGTGGCCAGCGCGCACAGGGTGAGCAGGAAGGCGGTCGACCAGAAGTCCGCCGAGTAGGTGCCGGGACCTAGGCCCTGGGCGATCCAGGCAGCGGAACGCATGAAGTACATGGAGAGCACCGGATACTCGTCGCACTGCCCCGCGGAGGGCGTGCAGGTGTCCAGGTAGGGCAGCCGCCCCTTCGTCAGCTGTTCGGTCCCGTACAGGGGGACGATGTCCGAATAGCAGAGATCGCGGTACTGGCGCCCGTCGAAGATCCCGCCCGCGCAGGGGGCTTTCAGGATCGAACCGAGCCCGATGACGACCAGCGTCGCGGCCAGCACCAGGCCCAGCGAGACGCCCGCGGTGGCGCGGGTGGAACGGGTCGGGCCGTCGGGTCCGGTTCGCGCTCCCACGATATCGGCCCAGGATACGCCGCGCTCCCGGCGCGGCGTGGGAAGCGGCTGCCGGCCTAGTGGTAGGAGTGCGCTTCGTCCGGGAAGTCGCCGGCGACCACGTCCCGGGCGAACGACTGGACCGCGTTCGTGATCTCGGTCCGAAGGTCCGCGTAGGGCTTCGCGAACTTCGGATAGCTCCCGAAACCGAGCCCCAGGAGGTCGGTCAGGACCAGGACCTGCGCATCGCAGTGCGGGCCGGCCCCGATCCCGATGGTCGGGACATGGATGGCACCGGTGATCCGTTCGGCGAGGCTACTGGGGACCCCTTCGAGCACCAGAGAGAAGATGCCGGACTTCTCGAGCTGGCCACTCTCGTCGAGGATGCGGGTGGCGTCCTCCTCGCTGCGGCCCTGGACCCGGTAGCCGCCCATGGCGTGGACGGACTGGGGGGTGAGGCCGAGGTGGCCCATGACCGGGATGCCGTGCTCGACCAGCGCCGCGGCGAGCTGGTACGAGGGCCCCTCGAGCTTCACGGCGTGCGCGCCGGCTTCCTTCAGGAACCGGCCGGCGTTGCGAACGCCGTCCTCGACCGAGATCTGGTAGGACAGGAAGGGCATGTCCGCCACGATCATGGCGTTCTTCGCGCCTCGCGCCACGGCCCGGGTGTGGTGGAGCATCTCCTCCATGGTGACGGGGAGGGTGGTCTCGTAGCCCAGCACGTTCTGGGCCAGCGAGTCCCCGACGAGGATGACCGGGATCCCGGCCTCGTCGAGGATGCGCGCGGTGGGGAAGTCGTACGCGGTGAGCATGGTGAAGCGCTCTCCGCGCTCCTTGAAGGCCCGGATGTCCCGGACGGTGATCGACATTGGCTCGCGCCTCCTCGTCTCGAAGTGCACGGCTCGCGTTGCCTGGAAGTGTACGCGGGTCCGCGGCCGATGCGGGCGTTCGGATCCTCGCTGCCGGGAGCCGAGCCGGTCCGGTCCCGTGTTGCAGGTGCATCTGCCCAGGTCAGGGCGTGTCACACCCTTGGGCTACGATGGGCTTCGGGTTCGAACCGAAGGGGATCGCCGATGGGTCTCGCGGTCTGCTGGTAGCATGGAGCGGCCACATCCTGCTCCCCAGGGGGGCCGCCGAGACCAGAGGAGGTGGAATGCGAAGGTACGAGATATTGCTCATCCTGCCTCCCGAGGCCGACGACAAGGTCATCGGGGGAGCGACCGATCGCGTCTCGCAGGTCATCGGCGAGAAGGGCGGTCAGATCACCAGTGCCGACCGGTGGGGCAAGCGCCGTCTCGCCTATGAGATCGACCGGCAGTCCGAGGGTTTCTACCTCGTGATCGACTGCCAGGCGGACCCCGAGTCGATGAAGGAGATCGACCGTGTGCTCACCCTGGCCGACGAAGTGATCCGGTTCAAGGTCGTGGTTCGCGAAGCCGCGCCGGTTCTCGCGAACGACCGGCCCGCCGCAACCGCGGAGGCGCCGCTCGAGACTTCCTCTCCTTCGGCTGGCCATCGGCCGGGGGACGGTTGAACAGCGAGGTAGGTGAAGGAAGATGGCGCAGGACAACCAGGTCGTGATCGTGGGGAACCTCACACGGGACCCCGAGCTCAGGTACACCCCGAACGGCGCCGCGCTGGTGAAGTTCGGCGTGGCGGTCAGCCGCCGCGTGAAGGACGACGCCACGGGACAATGGAAGGACGCGGACACCTCGTTCTTCGACGTCACCGCGTGGCGGACGCTCGCGGAGAACGTGGCTGAGTCGCTCACGCAGGGCACCCGCGTGGTGGTGGTCGGCCGACTCCGGACGAACTCGTGGGAGACGCCGGAGGGCGAGAAGCGCTCGAAGATCGAGATCGAAGCCGAAGAGATCGGCCCCAGCCTGAAGTGGGCAAGCGCGAAGGTCGAACGGCAGGGACGTGGGCCCGGCCAGGGCGACTGGGCGGGGCGGGCGGAAGCCGTGCCTGCCGCGGTGGGTGGCCCACAGGAGGAGACGCCGCTGGATGGCTAAGGCACCCCGGAAGCCGCGAAGAGAAAAAGAAGAGAAGGGCTGGCAGAAGAAGCAGAAGAAGAAATTCTGCATCTTCTGCAAGGACCACATCAGCTACGTCGACTACAAGGACGTCACGCTGCTGCGGAAGTTCGTCTCCGACCGTGGCAAGATCCGCGCCCGGAGGGTGACGGGCAACTGCGCCCAGCACCAGCGCGACGTGGCGACGGCCGTCAAGAACGCGCGGGAGATGGCACTGCTCCCGTACACGGCCCGATGAAGGTCATCCTTCAGCGCGAGGTGGACAAGCTCGGCCTACCGGGCGACGTGGTGGCGGTCGCCGACGGCTACGCGCGGAACTTCCTGATCCCGCGGGGCCTGGCCGCGCCGGCGTCGAAGGGGGCGGAGCGCCACGCCGACCGGTTGCGGATGGCGCACGACACCCGGGTGAACAAGGTCCTGGCCCAGGCGCGAGATCTGGCCGGCAAGTTGACCGCGACCCCCATCCGAATCAAGGCGAAGGCGGGGGAAGAGGGGAAGCTGTTCGGCTCGATCACGGTCGCCGATCTGGCCAAGGAGCTCGAGAAGGCGGCAGGCCAGGAGATCGACCGCAAGCGTATCCACCTCGTGGAGCCGATCCGGAGCGTGGGGACCCACGAGGTCACCGTTCACCTGCATCCCGACGTGGATGCTGCGGTGACCGTGGACGTCGTCTCGCAGTAGCCCCGGCCAACGGGTCGGGCCGTCGCTCGGCGATATCGACCGGCCGATCCTGGCTCCTGCCGGGGCCTTGACGCCGTCGGCCCCGGCCAACCCGCTCCGCGCCCATCGCCGCAGGTCAGCGCGTGTCAGACGGCCGCGGTAAGCTTCGAACATGCGTTCGAGGCGAAATGGCACTCCTTTTCGACGAGGCGTTTACGCAGGTCCAGGGAGTATCCACCGCCCGTCCAACGGCTATGGGGCTGGATGCGAACAACGGCTCTCGGGTAGCCTCCCAACCTCCCGAGGAACCGGATGATGTCAAGGACCGCCGAAGACGTTCGTCGCACGCGCCCGGAGCGCGTGCCGCCCCACAACCTGGAGGCCGAAGAGTCGGTCCTGGGGTCGATGATGCTCTCTCCCGAGGCCATCGCCTCGGTGGTGGAGATCATCCGGCCGCTCGACTTCTACCGCCCGGCCCACCAGCGGATCCACGAAGCCATCCTCGCCATCTACGGACGGGGCGAACCGGTCGACGCCATCACCGTGGTGGAAGAGCTGAAGCGGCGGGGCGCGCTGGGCGAGGCGCTCACGCCGCTGTTCGTCTACAACCTCGTGGAGTCGGTGCCCACCCCGGCCAGCGCCGGGTACTACGCGCGAATCGTCGCCGATCACGCGCTCCTGCGCAGGTTGATCGACGCGGCGTCGACGATCATGGCCCGCGCGTATGCGGTGCCGGAGGACCCGCGAAAGGCGGCAGACGACGCCGAACAGATGATCTACACGGTCTCGCGCGAGGACGAGAAGGAGCTGGTGGTTTCCCTCCACGACCTCGTCGACGAGAGCATGGCCGCCCTCGAACACATCCAGCAGCGGGACAGCGCGTTCGCCGGCGTCCCGACCGGGTTCGTCGACCTCGACAACGTGCTCTCGGGTCTGCAGAAGGGCAACCTGATCGTGATCGCCGCACGCCCGGGGGTCGGCAAGTCGTCGTTCGTCACGAACATCGCCCGCAACGTCGCCGTCGAGTCGGGCGAACCCGTGGCCATGTTCTCGCTGGAGATGTCGCGCTTCGAGATCGGGATGCGCCTGCTGTGCTCCGAAGCCAGGGTGGCGTGGGACCGGGTCCGGGGCGGCCACATGGGGGCCGAGGAATGGACCCGGATCGTGGAGGCGGCGGAGACGCTCCACGAGACCCCGCTGTACATCGTCGATTCGGGGAACGTGACCATCGTCGACATCCGGGCCAAGGCCCGGCGCATGAAGTCGCGGCCGCAAGGGCTCGGGCTGATCGTCGTCGACTACCTGCAGCTGATGTCCGGGCATTCCCGCAACGACAACCGGCAGCAGGAGGTAGCCGAGATCAGCCGGTCCCTGAAGCTCCTGGCGAAGGAGCTGGACATCCCCGTGATCGCCGTCTCCCAGCTCAACAGGAACCCCGAGACCCGCGCCGACAAGCGCCCCCAGCTGTCCGACCTCCGCGAGTCGGGGGCGATCGAACAGGACGCCGACGTGGTCATGTTCATCCACCGTGACGACTCGGACCAGGACCCCGGAGCGAAGGGTAAAGCGGACATCATCGTGGCCAAGCACCGCAACGGGCCGACCGCCAACGTGCCCCTGACGTTCCTGCCGAACCTCACGCTGTTCCGGAACGCCGTGCGCGGCGCCTGACACCCGCCCCGGCAGCGATACGGCTGCGAGCCGGTAGGCTGGCCATCGCCGTGCCACGAGCCACCCCCACCCCGCTGGTCCGCGCCCCGAGGGATCGCCCGCGGAGGCCGGATCCCGGCCGGCCGCCCTCGCCCGCGACGGTCCGCGAGATCCACCGTCGCCTGGCTCGCGCCCTGGGACCGCTGGACCCGCCCCTGCGCCGTGACCCGATCGAGGAGCTGATCCTCACCGTGCTGTCGCAGAACACCAGCGACGTGAACCGGGACCGAGCCTTCGCGGCCATGCGGGCGCGCTTCCCGACCTGGGAATCCCTCGCCGACGCCGGCCCCCACGAGCTCGCGGCTGCGATCAAGCCGGGCGGGCTCTCGAACATCAAGGCCCCGCGGATCCTGGCCATCCTCGAGGAGATCGCCGCGCGGCAGGACGGCTCGCTCGACCTCCGATGGATGCGGGACGCGCCTTCGGACCGGGTCCTCGGCTACCTCGTGTCGCTGCCCGGCGTGGGGCCGAAGACCGCTGCCTGCGTGCTGGCCTTCTCGCTCGGGCGGCCGGCGCTCCCCGTGGACACTCACGTCCACCGGGTGGCGCGCCGGCTCGGGTTCTACGACGAACGCACCGACGCCGTCCGGGCCCACCAGCTCATGGAGCTGGCGGTGCCCGCTTCGATGCGGATCACCATGCACGTGGGACTGATCCGGCTGGGCCGGCTGATCTGCAAGCCGGCTCGCCCGCTCTGCGAGGACTGCCCGCTCCAGGACCTATGCCCGACCGCCCCAAGCGTGCTGGGCGCCGTGGCATCCGAAGGCGCCCGCGACGCGCGAACCGGGCGGAGGGCGGGAC
Organism: Actinobacteria bacterium UBA5176; assembly: GCA_002413305.1. Taxonomy (GTDB): domain Bacteria; phylum Actinomycetota; class UBA4738; order UBA4738; family UBA4738; genus UBA4738. The sequence goes on from DHWS01000143.1 coordinate 12,801, forward strand.
CGTGATCCCGCTGCCCCAGCTCGGCTTGGAGTTCCTGCTCGGGCTGGGGGCGGCCCTGGCGGCCGGCAACGCCTGGGCGCTCCTCAAGCCGAACCTGGACCGGCGGCAGGGAAGGAAACCGGTCGCCCGGCTCCCCGCCCCCGGCCGCGCATGGCGCAACGTCGCGATCGGCGCTGCCGTGGCGATCTGGGCGCTGGCCTCGCTGATCTCGCGAGGCTGAAGTCGATGTAGGACTCGCCCGGGCCGCGTCGCCGCGTTACGGCCTGGTGCGGTAATGGAAGTGAACCACGCCGCCTTCGAAACGGCGTTCGTCCGGCAGTTCGAGCTTCAAGCGGACATCGCTGGGGAGGGACCGTTTGCCCCCTCCCACCACGATGGGCGCGAGGAACAGGTGGAGCTCATCCACCAACCCCGCCTTGATCGCCTGGCAGGCGAGGTCGGGACCGCCCACGCTGATGTCATGACCCGCGGACGCCTTCAACTGCCGGACCGCTTCAGGGTCGAAGTCTCGCTCGATCCGAGTTCGGCCACTGGATACCGTCTGCAGCGTCTTGGAATACACGATCTTGTCGGCGGCCCGCCATATCGCCGCGAACTCCTGCACGAAGGGCGGCTGGTCGGCGAAGGTGTGCGGAGTCTCCCAGGCGACCATCACCTCGTACATCCGCCGGCCGTAGAGGTAAGTGCCGACTGCGCGCTCGAGGTCGTTGACGAAGGTGTGCACCTCCTCGTCCGGGGCAGCCCAGTCGAAGTTGCCGTCTTCGTCCGCCACGTATCCGTCGAGCGACATGATCGCCGAGTAGATCAGCTTGGCCATGATGAGCCCTCCCCTTCCGTGCCTGAGGCCCAAGGTGAGCCCCATGCGCCCGCCGGCTCACGTGAGAACGGAAGCAGGGGATTCCGTCGCTCGCGTCTGCTCCATCGGTCCTGCATCGCCTATCGGTCGGAGGTGCTTTCGCCCGAGCACAAAGGCCAGGCCGTACAGGGCTGCGACCATCGGAAGCAGGTTGCGGTAACCAAGCAGCAACGACGTGTACTCCAAGACGCCGCCCACCATCGCTCCCAAGAGGTTCGCGCCGAACGCGATCGTGGAAGAGCCGACCGCTCGGAAGCGCTCCGCGAACACGAGATTCGCGATGAAGATCGGTGCGAAGGCCAGTCCGACGGCGGCGCCGAATCGAAGGGGGACACCCAGCGGAAGGAGGCGGTTCGGTTGGATCCCCCAGGCGAGAGCGAGGGCGCCGAAGAGGGCGAGGTAGAGACGAGCCGGGTGGCGCAGCCGGACGTGGCGGGCGACCTCGACGGCCCCGTACACCGACAGCAGGATGCCGACGAACACCAGGGCGTTCACGAACCACGTGGTCCCGAACAGCAGCGCGAACTGGACGACGTTCTTCGTCTCCAGGAGGAGGAAGGCCGCGCCCATGAAGAACAGGTCCAGATATCCGGACATGGGCCCGAGCGGCCCGGCCGTCCCTCGCACCAACAGCAGCGAGGCGAGCAGGATCATCGCGAGGGTGATCAGGTACAGAGAGGGGATCGCTCGGGTCCTCAGATAGAGGAACGGAGCATCGTCCGTGACCGGGGCCGGGATCGAACGATCGCCCGGGCTCCAGATCGCCCCGCAGTGGACGTCGCCGGGTTCGCGCCCCACGCTGAGCAGAGCGAGCCTTCCCGTCGTGCCGGCGGAATCCAGGCACGGCCGTTCCCCGAAGCCGACCTGGAGCGTTCGGGCCAGCCGGTCGATCAGCCATGGCTCCCGGTAGTAGTTGTACATGCCGAATGCTCCGCCCGGAGTGAGGTGATCGCGGGCCGCCTGGATCGCCTGGATCGTGAAGAGATAGCTTTCGAGGCGCAGGGACGATTGGCCCGACACGAGCGTGAGCGAGTCCGGCAGCGCGAACAGGATCAGGTCATAGCGCGATCGGGTCCGCTCCAGGAACGCCCGGCCGTCGTCGATGTGCACGGTGACCCGCGGGTCCTGATACGGGTGGTTGGGGTTGAGTTGGCGGCCGATCCGGTAGATACGCGGATCGATCTCCACCGCGTCCACGTGCTTCGCGCCGGCCGCCAAAGCGATGGCCACGTCCCCCCCATTGCCGGCCCCCACGATCAGCACGTTGCGGAGTGGGTTCCGCTGGATCCGCTGAAACGGGAGGAAGTACGTGGGCTCGGTCTTCTTTCGATGCGCTGTGGACTCGATGAGCTGATGGGGGATGCCGTTCACGTTCAGTGCCTCCACCCCAGGGGCGACCGAGAAGACGGACACCTTGTAATAGGGTGACCAGCTGTCTCCTGGCTTCACGGACTCGCGGGTCAGCATCAGCACCATCGCGATGAGCGCTCCCACCTGGACGGCGCGCAAGGAAGGTCGATAGAGCAGGATGAAGACGGCGGCCACCACCAGTCCCCAGGCTACGGGAGGAGCACCGAGGAGGGAGAGGATCGAGAACCCGACGATGCCGGCGATGCTCCCCAGGATGTCCAAGCGGTAGGCGTCCAGGGGCTCGAACGTCGCGAAGCTGCGGGCGACGCCTTGGGCGACGCAGGCCATGACCATGGCGACCGCCACGAAGATGATTGGCAGCGTCACCCAGATCGGCAATCCGGTCCTGGTGAAGTCACCGAAGTAGATGAGCTGGGCCCCCGAGCGGTCGATGGTCACGGGGAAGAGGAGGACGAAGGCGACAAGGAAGGCCAGGACGACCCCAGCCCACGGGAAGAGATCGACCCGCGCCCTCCCTCGGAGGAAGCCGACTCCGATCCCCAGGAAGCTGCCCAGCAGCACGAAGTTCGAGAAGTACGACAGATAGATGACGTTCGAGCCGGCCCATCGGATCAGGGCAAGCTCGATGAAGAGCATGAGGAAGCTGAGGAGGACCAGTCGGCCTCTCCCGTCCCTGGCGATCTTCGGCCTCCCCCTTCGACGGATGGCGAGCACATGCATCGAACCGCGCCGACGGTATCGCCCGCCCGGGCAGCCCCGCATACCACATTGCCCCGAGCGGGCATACGCAATTCATCGTAGGCGTCGCGACGGTGTCGGGGGCGAACATGCGAACGGGCGTAAGACCCACCGGGAGGCTGGCCGACGGAGGACCAGGAGGCAATACTTTTCGCCTTATCCCAAGGTGGCGGTGCGGGGTTGAAGGGAGCGGATGAGGGGAATCGAACCCCCGTCTCAAGCTTGGGAAGCTTGCATTCTACCATTGAACCACATCCGCGGATGCGCCCCGGATTCTACCAAGGAGCCGTCCTGAGGCCGCTGTCCCCGGCTTCCTCGGGCCGCCACCGGGCCTGTAGTATTCGCGCCGATGACGCTCCCGGCCGACGCCACCCGGACCCCATGATCCTGTCCGACCGCTCCATCCGCGAGGAGATCGAACTCGGCAGGATCGAGATCGACCCGTGGGACGAACGCTACCTCCAGCCCTCGAGCGTGGACCTGCACGTCGATCGGACGTTCCGCGTCTTCCGCAACAATCGCTACCCCTACATCGACGTCAAGCGCCAGCAGGAGGAGCTCACCGAGCTTCTGGAGGTCGAGGGCGACACGCCCTTCATCCTCCACCCCGGCGAGTTCGTCCTCGGTTCGACCGCCGAACGGGTCCGCCTCCCGAACGACCTGGTGGCCCGCCTGGAGGGCAAGTCCAGCCTCGGGCGGCTTGGCCTCCTGATCCACTCCACGGCCGGCTACGTCGATCCCGGCTGGGACGGGTACCTCACGCTCGAGCTCTCCAACGTGGCCAACCTCCCGATCACGATCTACCCGGGGATGAAGATCGGCCAGATCTCCTTCTTCCGGCTCACCACCGAGGCGGACGTCCCGTACGGGTCGAAGCGGGCCGGCAGCAAGTACCAGAACCAGCGGGGTCCGACCGCCAGCCGGTTCTTCGAGGAGTTCGCCGCCCCGCGCCGGGACGAATCCGATCCCGAGCCGGGATGACCAGCCCGTTCGGCCGCCTCGTCCTGATCGCGAACCCGAAGGCCGGCATCGGGAACGCCCAGGCGCAACTCGAGCAGATCGGCCGGGAGCTCGACGCGCGCGGTCTCGAGTACCGCGTGGCGCTCACCACCCAGCGGGGCGACGCCGGCCGGCTGGCTCGCGAGGCCCTCCAGGGCGGCGAACGGTTCCTGGTCGCTGTGGGCGGCGACGGGACGATCCACGAGATCGTCAACGGGATGGTCCAGGACGATCAGCCGGTCCTCCCCGGCGCCATCCTCGGGGTGATCCCCGCGGGATCCGGATGCGACTTCGTCAAGACGTTCGGCCTGCCCGAGGACACACCCCGTGCGGTCGAGCACCTGGACGGCGGCAACACGTACACGATCGACGTCGGCAAGATCACCTTCATCGGCGACGACGGGGTGGAGACCGTCCGCTACTTCCCGAACATCGCCGAGGCCGGGCTGGGAGGGTCGGTGGTCGAGCGGGCCGAACGCCTCCCGCGCCGGATGGGCCGCTCCCGCTACTTCTTCGGCTTCTGGTTCACCCTTCCGGGCTTCAAGCCCGTCACGGTCAAGGTCGAAGCCGGGCCGAAGTCCTTCGAGGGCCGGGCCCACAACGTGGTGGTGGCGAACGGCCAGTACTACGGCGGCGGGATGCGGATCTCCCCGCGTTCCTATCCCGGTGACGGGTTCCTGGACATCCTGGTCATGAAGGGCCCGAAGTCCGACGCGTTCACCACGATCCCCAAGGTCTACCGGGGCGAGCATCTCCCGCACAAGAACATGCTCGAGATGAAGGCCAAGAAGGTCACCGTGCAGACCGAGCGGCCGTACCGGATCGAAGCGGACGGCGAGGTGCTGGGGACCACGCCGGCCACGTTCGAGGTCATCAGCCACCCGATCGCCGTCAAGATCTGACCCGGCTCAGGACCGCCCGACCCGTCCCTCCACCAGCCGGGCCAGGGCGTCGATCGCCTCGAGCCGCACCGCCGGCTCCAGGTCCGAAGCGGCCACGGAGATCAGCACCTGGGTCGTCCTCGGGCTGAGGGTACGGGCCAGCGACCGCACCGCCGCCGTCCGGACCAGCCCTGAGGGGTCCCGGAGCGCTTCGATCAGGATGCCCTCCACCCCCGGCACGCTTCCGACCCGCGCGATGGCCCGGGCGCGTGTCGCCGGCTCGCCCGATGACATGGCCCTGGCGAGTTCGGCAGCGTCGAAGCTGGATGGGCCGGGAGAGTGGGCCACGTCGAGAGGGTACGGACGGGGGGTGCCCTACGCCATCGGTCGAACGGAGTGGATTCGACCCGGGACCTTCGGCCTAGGCCGTACGAGGCGGCTCGCCGCCGAACTCCGACGGGCCGGCGGGGACCACCCCGAGCGACCGGAGCGCGGTTTCGGCGGCCGCGGCCGCCTCCGGAACCGGGTCCGTGAGGAACATCCGCTTGAGCGGCTGGACGGCCCGCGGGTCGCCGAGCCGGCCGAGGTGGTACGCGGCGCGGCTTCGAACCCGCACGTCCGGATCGCCCAGCGCACCCAGCAGGCCGTCGGCCGCGGCCGGCCCGCGGACGACGCCCAGCACCTCCGCCGAGCGCAGCCGCTGATCCGGGTCGGTCGAGGCGAGCCCAACGACGAACCGGTCTGCCCCGGCGATGCGGTCGAGCAGCGTGCCCGCCGCCGCCGCGGCGTCGGCGTCGCCGCCGGCCACCACGTCGATCAGCGGTTCGATCGCCGCCGGTCCCATCCGCTCCAGCACCCCTCCGGCGGCCCGGCGCAGGTCCGGTGCGGAGAGCGCGGCCGCCAGACGCCTGATCACGGCCGGGGAGCGCCATCGGGCCAGCGCTTCGCCAGCCATCTCCCGCACGCGCACCTCGGGGTCCTTCAACGCGGCGATCAGGGCCGCGGGCACGCCGTCGTCGTCGATCAACGCCAGCGAACGGACCGCTTCGATCCGGACGTCGGCCTGCGGATCAGAGAGGGTTCGCGACAGGGCCTCCACGCCGCCCGGTGACCGAAGGCTGGCCATCGCGGTGGCCGCAGCGCGCCGGACCTGGGGATCGGGGTCGGACAGCGCGCCCGCGACTTGGCGGGTTCCCTCGGCCGACCCAGCCCGGGCGGCCAGTTGGGTGGCCAGCGCCCGGTCGGCGGGATCGGAGCTGTGTGCGTTCGCCGCGGCGAGGTGGGTGACACGGTAGGACGAGGAGCGTTCCACGGCCTGGACGAGCTGTTCGCGACGGTCCGGCGCGCTGCCGCGAACCGCCGACCACAGGATGGCCAGGTCGCGGTCGGGGAGCGACGCAAGGTGGGCGAGCGAGGCCTGCCACACACGGTCGTCAGGATCCTCCAGCGCGGCCAGCAACAGGCCGGCCGACTCGCCGGCCAGGTCTCGCGGCAGGAGCTCCACCGCGGTGGCCCGGACGTCCGGATCGGGATCGGCCAGAGCCACCGGCAGGGCGGCCAATCGCGTCGAAGGGCTCGTCGCGGCCAGGGTATGGACCGCGGTGGCCCGGACGGCGGCGGACGAGTCGCTACGAAGCAACCGTTCCGCGAGGTTGCGCGCCGAGGCGTCCCCCGACTCCTCGAACACCTCCAGCACGGCCATCCGGACGGCGCCCGCGGTGTCCTCCAGGAGCGTGACCAGCCCCGGCAGGACGGCCCCTCCTGCCACCCGCCAGACCGTTCTGACGGCAGCCGGCCGGAGGGAGGACTCGATCCGCGTGACCAACGCGGTCAGCTCGGCCGGGTCCAGGCGCAGCGATCCGAGGGCGCCGCCGGCCGGCGAACGGGTGGGCGAGCCGTCCGCGGCCGCCCGGCGGAGCAGCGCCAACGCACACGACCCGAGCCGGAGCGCAGCGGCCAGGGTCCCGGCCGCCCCCGCCTCCTGCTCGGAGCCGTGGGCCAGGGTGTGTTCGACCCAGTCGGTGAGCGCGTCTACCGGGACAGCGTCGAGCGCGGTGCGGGCTCGGACCCGGATGGCCTCCTCGGGATCTCGAAGCGCGCGGGCCAACGCGGCGATCAGCTCGGCCTCGGCGGGAGCGGCGGGGGTCGTCACGTCGACCGCCGAGGGTGAGGTTCGAAGGTCCACCACGGACTCGCGTCCCGCCAAGACCTCGGCCGCCAGCCCGGCCGCGGCTCGGACCAGGGGAGAGGCGTCCATCCGGTGCAGGGCCAGCCGGCGGAGTGCGGCCGCGCTCTCCTCGGCCAGTAGCAGGCGGGCCGCGCCAACGCGCGCGGCGGAGGAGGCAGGGCCTGCCGGGTTCAGCGCGTCGGCGATGCGTTCGATCCCGATGGAGCGGGCCATCGACCCGAGCGCGTCGCGCTCCGACCCGAGGGGCGGCGGGTCCATGGCCGCGACCCGGCGGAGCAGCTCGTGGAGGTGCTCGTCGTCGACGGGCGGGGGTTCACGGAGCTCCGCGGCGACGGCGGCGAGCCCCACGCGCTGGGCGACCGGCCACCGGCGATCGGTGGCCAGCGCGATCAGATGGGGCAGGGACCATCGGCCACGGCCTCGGGCCAGGCGAACGCTGGCCGCCCGAACCCGGTCGTCCGGGTCGCGGAGGCTCCGTTCGACGAGCGAACGGGGCGCCGGACCGGCCTGGCCGGCCAGGGTCTCGGCGGCGATCCACCGTAGCTCGGGGTCGGGGTCCTCCAGAAGGATCCAGCCCACCGCGCGAAGTTCGGCCGAGGAGAGCGGGCGGTCGGCGATCGCCGAGAGCGCGTCCCGGCGGGCGGCCGGTTCCGGGCTCTGGAGGTCGCCCGCGGAGGCCGGTTGTCGGAGCGGTGGGGGAGCGCCCGAAGGCGGGCCCTCCTCGATCCTCAGGATCCCTTCGGGCTCCTCCTGCTCGACGGCGAAGGCCCATTCGACCGCGTCGAGGATCGAGGCGCCTCTCCCGTCCTCCGGATCGTCTTCGTTCTGTGTCGCGGCCCCCGATGTTGGCGTGTCTTCGGTCATCCAGAAACTCCCTGGACCTCGGGTGTGACCGGGCCGGGCCGCGGCACGCGTTCGGCCTGCACCTGGTCCACGCGGCCCGCCCGTCAGCGATCGGAGGCCCTGCTCAGCCTCCATTAACCCAGGTATGCCGGCCTACCTGCAAGGGGCGAAAGGCTCGGCCGGTGGTCTTTTCGTCTCTCGTGCCAACGGCCCTCAGCGGAGCATGGCTCCGAACGGGTTCGCGGAAGGCCTCGCCGGCGACCGCCCGGCAGCAGCTGGAGGTGGCTAGCGTCCCAAGCTGCCGTTCGCGGCGCGGGGGAGGCTGAAGGTTGGGGTGGGGCCCATGCCCATGGCCACGGCCGCCATCGCGGCCTGGGTCCGGTTCGTGACGCCCAGCTTGCGGAAGACCGCAGCCAGATGCGCCTTGACCGTCTTCTCGGACAGGAACAGGCCCCGAGAGATCTCCCGGTTGCTGGCCCCGCCGGCCAGCAGGTTCAGCACGTCGGACTCTCGGCGGGTCAGCCCGGCGTCGGCCGCGTTGGCCTCGCGGGACTGCTCGGAATCGCTCATGGCCGAGGGTCCTTCGAACAGGTTCCGGACCGCCCGGGGCGACAGGACGTTCCCCGACCCCGACAGCGCCACCAGGATGGCCTGGGCGAGGTCCTCGGGCGCGGCGTCCTTCAGGAGGTAGCCGGCGGCCCCTTCGGACAGCGCGGTCTTCACGTACTCACCGTTGTCGAAGCTGGTCACGATGATCACCGGCAGCAGCGGCCAGGTGGAACGGATCTCGCGCAGCAGTTCGATCCCGTCGCGGCCGGGCATGCGGATGTCGACGAGGGCGACGTCGTGCTGGTTCGTCATCAGGATCTCGACGGCCTCATCTGCCGTCGCGGCCTCCGAGACCTCGGCGCCGTCCATGCACAACCTCACGACCTGCGCCAGCCCACGGCGAACCAGGGTGTGATCGTCGACCAGCAGGACCTTCATGCGGGGCCAGCCTTTCCGGGTTCGCTCACGACGCGGCCTCCGCAAGCGGGAGCTTCGCCACCACGCGGGTGCCGTCGCCAGGCCGCGACTCGATCTCCAGGTTTCCACCGATCTCGCCCACCCGGCGACGAAGCATCTCGAGGCCGATGTGGTTCTCCCGGCGGGCGAGCTCTTCGTCCCGGCGGGTGAATCCCTGTCCGGCGTCTCCGACCGTGACGGTGAGGTCGTGCTCGCCGGCCGAGAGCTGGACGGTCACGTTGCTGTGGGACGCGTGCTTCGCCGCGTTGGCCAGCGCCTCGCGGATCACGACGTAGGCCACCGAGAGCACCCGGGCGGGGACCTCGCTCAGGTCGCCTTCCACGGCCACCCGCGCCGGCAGGCGCCACCGCTTCACGACATCCTCGATGTAGCGCGTCAGCGGCTCCGACGCCTTGGGCGCGTCCTCGATAGGCCGCTGCAGGTCGAACAGGATCGCCCGGATCTCGCCGAGCGCCCGCCGGATCTCGGTCTTGGAATCCTGCAGGGTGGCCAAGGCTTCGACGGGGTTCTCCTGGACCCGCTTGTGCAGAGCCTCGAGCTCGAGCACCGCGCCGGCGACGGTCTGGGTCAGGCCGTCGTGGAGCGCGTAGGCCATCCGGGTACGCTCCCGGTCCAGGAGGGTGCTCACGACGTGCTGGCGGGCCTGGAGGGCGGAGTGCGCCGTGGAGATCGCCCGGGCGACCACGACCATCGAGACGGGGGAGATGGCCGGTCCTTCGGCCCAGCCGGCCATCGTGATCTCAACCGTGTCGCCATCCCGCCCGAACGCCGCGGCCAGGGCCCGCGAGGCGGAACCGAGGGCCACGCCCAACCGGTCCGTCAGCACGTCGTCCAGGCTGGGCTCGGAGGCGAGGGCGACTTCGGCGTGCAGCTCACGCGGAAGGCGCTGCGGCCACCCGTCGGCCGGGGAGGAGGACACCGCCAGGTCGGGGCCGCGCTCGGAGATCAGGAACAGCTCGTCGGCGTGGAGCGCTTCGCGGGCCGACGCCAGCAGGTCCTCGATCGTCCCGCCGGACCGTCCGAGGACCTCCTGGCAGGCGGAGAACACGCGTTGCAGGGCGGCCACGTCTTCGGCGTTCCGCAGCGTGGCGCCGGCCGCCCAGGCCGGGCCCGACAGGATCCACAGGAGCTGGAGGTAGGGTCGGGCGCGTTCGATCCAGCCGCCCAACCGGCAAGGCGTGCTCGAGTCGAGCAGCAGCCGGCCGCCTTCCGGCAAGGGTAGGGACGCGACGCTCGCGCACCCCAGGCCCGCCAGGCGGGCGCCCGCGCCGGGGATGCTTCGCACGTCGGGGTACTCGGCAGCTTCGCTGGTCCCCTCCAGCACGGACGGGTCGAGGAGCGCGTGCCAAGGCCGCGCCGGACCCTCCCGCTCGAGGAGCTCCCAGCCGCCCGCGCCGCGCACGAACAGGCTGGCAGTCTCGAACCCGAGGTCGTCGCGGAGCCCGGCCATGGCCTGGGACATGGCGACCAGTCGGGCCGATCCGGGGGGACGGACGGACGTGAGGTGCGGGGCCGGAGAGGGGTTGCCGGCCGGCGTGCCTTCTCGAGGGATCCTGATGCCGATCTGTGCGTCACGAGCCATCTTCGGCGTGCCCTCCTGTCGCGATGGGGTGCCACCGGAGATCGGCCGCAGCCTGTGACGGGGACCCGCTCCCACCTGATGGGGGGAAGGTTCGTCCGGCCGGCGGTCCCGGGCTCCTCTGCGTTCGTTGGGTTCTGGAGGAGGGCTCAAATTCTAGGCTCCGTCGTCCATTGTTCAAGCACACGAATGGGTGCGCCGTACTTCAGGCAATATCGGTCTAAGGTCCCAGCTTCTTGAACTTTCGGGCCAATCTCCCATCACCCGGCCCGGCGGCGGATGGAGGAGGTCCGAACAGGGGGTATGTCGCCTCAGGCGGGTGCCATCGAAGCGGCCCCGGAAGCCTCACCGCCGGTCGTCGCCGCAGCTCCCTCCCCCGCGCCGACGGACTGCTCGATCACCTGCGCCACGTCCAGCACGCGGACCTGGCCGCCGGCCTGCTTCGCGCCGTCGTCTAGCATGATCATGCAGTAGGGACAGGCCACGCCGATCGCCTGGGCACCGGTGGAGATGGCCTCTTCGGTGCGCTCGAGGTTGATGCGCTTGCCGATCCGCTCCTCCATCCACATCCGGGAGCCGCCCGCTCCGCAACAGAAGGCCCGCTCGTGGTGGCGGGGCATCTCGGTCGTCTTCAGGCCCGGGATCCGGTCGAGAACGTGGCGGGGCTCGTCGTACACCCCGTTGTGCCGGCCCAGGTAACAGGGGTCGTGGTAGGTGAGCAGCTCGTTCACCTCGGCCGACGGCCGCAGCCGGCCTCCGGCCATGAGCGTCTCGAACAGCTGCGTGTGGTGGATAACCTCGTAGTCGCCGCCGAAGTCCGGGTACTCGTTGCGCAGCGTGTTGAAGCAGTGCGGGCAGTTGACGACGATCTTCTTCACGCCCGCCGCGTCCAGCGTCTCGATGTTCTGCCTCGCCATCTCCTGGTACAGGTACTCGTTTCCCATGCGCCGGGCCGGGTCGCCGTTGCAGAGCTCTCGGGGCCCCAGGATCGCGAAGGGAACCGCCGCCTTCTGCAGCAGGCGGGCCACGCCCTGGGCGATCTTCTTCGCCCGGTCGTCGAACGAGCTCGCGCACCCCACCCAGTACAGGTACTCGGGGGCCCGCCCGTCCTCCAGCACCCGCACGCCCAAGCCCTTGGCCCAGTCGGCGCGTTCGGACTGCGACACGCCCCACGGGTTCTGCGCGCTCTCGAGGTTGCGAAGGAGAAGGCCGGCCTCCTGCGGGAAGCGCGACTCGCCCATCACCAGGTTGCGGCGCATGTCGACGATGTGGTCGATGTGCTCGATGTCGACCGGGCACTCCTGCATGCACGCCCCGCACGTCACGCAGTCCCAGACGGCCTCGTCCTCGACCACGGTCGGGTTCAACGGCGTGGACTCGAACTCCTCGCTCCGCTTCTTCGCGGCCAGGATCTTCGGTCCCTCGTCGAAGAGCTGGTCGCGCATGTTCATGATGATCAGCTTCGGCGAGAGGGGCTTCCCGGTGTTCCAAGCCGGGCAGACGTTCTGGCACCGGCCGCACTCCGTGCAGGAGTAGAGGTCGAGCATCTCCTTCCACGTGAGGTCGGTGATGGTCGCCGCACCCAGGGAAACGTCGCCGGACTCGATCTTCTCCATGTCGATGTGCAGCGGCCGCAGCCTGCCGCGGGCCTTGGTGTTGGCGAAGAACACATTGATCTCGGAGACGAAGATGTGGAGGTGCTTCGAGTAAGGGATGTAGACCAGGAAGGCCAGGATCAGCACGATGTGCGTCCACAGGAACAGGTGCTCGAACGCGCGGATCGTCCCCGCGCCCATCGGATGGTAGATCAGGGAGAAGAGCCAACTGATCGGCGTCCACTCCTTCGGCGCAGGGCTGTGCCCGAGGGCGATCTTGGCGCCGCGGAGCAGGAACAGGGACAGGACGATGCCCATGATCATCAGCAGCACGAAGTCGGCCTCGGCCATGTGGCTGCCCTTGAACCGCTCCGGCTTCTGGGCCTTGCGGATGAACACGGCCAGTTCGACGCCCACGAACACCAGCGCGGCGAACACGTCCTGGATGAGGCCGAGGGCAACCGAGTGACCGATCAGCGGGATGGCGAACCGGTCCCGGAAGACCTCGCCGAACGCCTCGACGATCGTGGTCAGCAGGACCAGGAAGCCCCAGAAGATGAACGCGTGCATGATGCCCGGCAGGAAGCGCTGCAGCAGCTTGCGCTGGCCGAGCACGACCGTGGTCTCCAGTTCGATCCGCTTGGGGATGTCGTCGAAGCGCTGCACCGGCTTGCCGAGCATCACGAAGCGCCGGAGCTGGTCGGCCCGGCGGGAGAATGCGCCGAACGCCATCAGCAGCAACAGGCCCAGGAAGAGGGGACCGATCACCTGCGAGCCGGTCAACGCGAGCGCAGCTGTGGCGGCGAGGCTAGGCACAGTGCGCGAGTGTAGGTGCCCGCGCGCGAGCGCCGCAACCTGCGTTGCCGCAGACAGCCGGCGTTCATCGGGGCGGTCGAACCCCTGCGGGCCGAACGCTCGCCGGGCCGAAGGAGGACGCTAGCCGGCGTTCGCTCCCATGCCGGAGTCTTCCGGGCCGTGGCCCTCATCCTCGTAGGGCGCGTCGGAACCGTAGAACCCACCCGAGGTGCCGGTCTCCCCGCCGGTACCGGCGAACCACGAGCGGGGTTCGGGCCCGGCGTCGCCGCCCTCGTACTCGGTCTCGCCTTTCAAGCCGGACGGGGTGAGGAGCAGCGGCGGGTTGCCGACGGATGCCAGCTCGGCAAGGTCCGCGTCGATCGAAGAGATCGCGTCGGCCATGGGGGCCAGGGCCTGGCGGATCCGCTCGGGGACGCCTTCGACCTGGGAGCGAACGTCGTTCACCTTCGCCTGAACCGTCAGGACGACCGGTTCGATCTGCTCCCGCCAGGCGGCGAAGCGGGCGACCTCCGCCTGGACCTCGCGCCACAGTCGGTCGGCCTCGGCCACCTGCTGCTCCATGCTCTCCCGCGCCCGCTCGACGATCCGCGCCGCCGACTCCTCCGCGGCGCTCAGGATCCCGGCGATCTCGTCCGACAGGAACCGCGAGGTCATCTCCGCCGTGCGGTCCGGCTCGGGTTCGGGCTCGGGCTCAGCGACGGCGGCCGGCACGTCGGCCTGGCTCCAGCCCGGCGAGTCGCTCGGGTGCTCTTCGACCCCCGGCGTCATGACCTCGGACTGGGATGCATCGGTCTCGAACGGGTGGTTCTGGCCGAACTCCATCGGCGATTCCTGCGGGGCTGCCACTGCGACCTCCTCGGGGTGGGTGTGCTCGGGTTCCGTCTGGTACGGGGCCTCTTCGGCCGGCTGCTGCTCGGCCTCCGCCTGCCGCTCCGGATGGGACGGCGGCACGTCGAAATCGTCCGCGCCGTCGAACAGCGGGGGAACCGGCGGTTCGGGGTCCTCCCCGGCGGACGGGATGTCGTAGAGGCCGCCGGCATCGCTGATCTCGTAGCGGGGGACCGGGGGCTCGTCCTGGCCCGCGTAGGCGGAATCCCAGCTCTCGAACAGGAACTCGTCGTCCGATGCGGCGGGGGCCGGCGGGGGGGTGTCGGCGAGCGGAGCCACCTCGAACGACGGCGCCTCATAGCTGGTGGCGAACGCGTCCGGCGGGGAGGTCTCCGGCGCGTCCTCCACGGCGAAAGGCTCCGCCGGGTCGTCAGGCTCCACGGATCCGGATGGCTCGGAAGGTGCGGGTTCGGGCGCTCCCAAGGGTGCCGCTTCGGTGACCGGGATCGGGGGCATCGCCGCCTGGCGCTCCGCGACCAGGTCCAGCTGTGTGCGGAGGCGTTCGAGCTGCTCCTCCATGCGGCTGTTCCGTTCGCGCATGGACCCCATCTCACCCTCGAGCTCTGCGACCTTGGACTCGGCCGCCCGGACCCGGCCCTCGGCCTGCCGCAGCATGATGTCGCGGTCCGCGATGATCTGGTTCACCGCCGACCGCCGGTAGCCGAACACGCCCTTGCCGAGCTCCTGTCCTTCGCTCGTCATCGCAGACCCTCCTTCGCGCCGCCCACGTCGTCGCATGACGGTTCATTCCTACATCGAAAGCAGAAGTATCGGCAGCCGTCGGGCCCGGCTTCAATCCTCCTTTTGCCCGGATGGGCCGCAGGCGGCCCCGTCGCCGCTCATCCCCTCGCCAAAGTTGACAACAGGACACTTAACATTTATCCTTTGCAGTGACTTAGCTTGGCGCAGCTCACGGCGCTGGGCGTTCCGACGAGGAAGAAGAGGAGGCAGAGCCCTATGCCACGTGCAGTTGGGATCGATTTGGGGACCACGAACTCGGTGGTTGTCGTTCTGGAGGGCGGCGAGCCGGTCGTGATCCCGAACGCGGAGGGCGCGAGGACCACCCCATCGGTCGTCGGGTTCTCCAAGACCGGAGAGATCGTGGTCGGGGAGGTCGCCAAGCGGCAGGCCATCACCAACCCCGACCGGACGATCCGTTCGATCAAGCGCCAGATGGGGCGCAAGGACGCATCCGTGGACATCGACGGCAAGAAGTGGACGCCCCAGGAGATCTCGGCGCAGATCCTCGGGAAGCTGAAGCGCGACGCCGAGTCCTACCTGGGCGACAAGGTCACCCAGGCGGTCATCACGGTCCCTGCGTACTTCGACGACTCCCAGCGCCAGGCCACCAACGAGGCCGGACAGATCGCCGGGCTCGAAGTGCTTCGGATCATCAACGAGCCGACGTCGGCCGCACTGGCATACGGGCTCGACAAGCAGCACGACCAGACGATCCTGGTCTTCGACCTGGGCGGAGGGACCTTCGACGTGTCGCTGCTCGAGATCGGCGAGGGGGTCTTCGAGGTCAAGGCGACCGCCGGGAACACCCAGCTCGGCGGCGACGACTGGGACCAGCGGGTCATCGACTGGCTGGTGACGCAGTTCAAGAACGGCCACGGCGTCGACCTCTCGAAGGACCGGATGGCCATGCAGCGCCTGAAGGAGGCCGCGGAGAAGGCGAAG
>DHWS01000143.1:28444-28758 GCA_002413305.1 Actinobacteria bacterium UBA5176
GAGAAGGCGAAGATCGAGCTCAGCCAGGTCACGGAGACCACGATCAACCTGCCGTTCATCACCGCGACCGCCGACGGCCCGCTCCACCTGGAAGAGAAGCTCAGCCGGGCGGAGTTCGAACGCATGACCGCCGATCTGGTCGAAGCGTGCGCCGGACCGTTCCACCAGGCCGTGAAGGACTGGGGCAAGGACGTGTCGGCCATCGATCACGTGGTATTGGTCGGCGGTTCGACCCGCATGCCGATGATCCAGGACCTGGTCCGCAAGCTGACCGGGGGCAAGGAGCCTCACAAGGGCGTCAACCCGGACGAGGT
>DHWS01000143.1:28950-29307 GCA_002413305.1 Actinobacteria bacterium UBA5176
AACCCGGACGAGGTCGTGGCGATCGGCGCGGCCATCCAGGCCGGCGTGCTGAAGGGCGACGTGAAGGACATCCTGTTGCTGGACGTCACCCCACTCTCTCTGGGCGTGGAGACGAAGGGCGGTATCTTCACCAAGCTGATCGAACGCAACACGACCATCCCCACCCGCAAGAGCGAGATCTTCACCACCGCGGACGACAACCAGACCACGGTGGAGGTCCACGTCCTGCAGGGCGAGGCCGAGACGGTGTTCTCGCCGGGAGTGCGTTCCCTGGGCAAGTTCCACCTGATGGGCGTCCCGCCGGCGCCGAGGGGCGTGCCGCAGATCGAGGTCGCCTTCGACATCGACGCGAACGGC
>DHWS01000143.1:29514-34449 GCA_002413305.1 Actinobacteria bacterium UBA5176
ACATCGACGCGAACGGCATCGTGAACGTGAGCGCGAAGGACCTCGCCACCGGCAAGGAGCAGCAGATGACCATCACCGGCGGGACGGCCCTGTCCAAGGACGAGATCGACCGGATGCAGCAGGAGGCCTCCAAGTTCGCGGAGGAGGACCACAAGCGCCGCGAGGCCGCGGAGGCCCGCAACCAGGCCGACCAGCTCACCTATCAGGTCGACAAGGCGCTGGTCGAGTACGGCGACAAGGTGCCGGCCGATGAGCGGGAGGCCGTGGTCAAGGCGAACGACGAGGTCAAGGAGGCCCTGAAGGGCGAGGACGTCGAACGGATCACGTCCACGACCGAGACGCTGATGCAGGCCTTCCAGCGGATCGGCCAGGCCGTGTACGCCAACCAGCAGGCCCAGGCCGGGACCGCCCAGGCCGCGGCAGGCGGCGGCGGCTCGGAGCCGGACGACGCGTCCTCCTCCAGCGAGGGCGACGTGGTCGAGGGAGAGATCGTCGACGAGGGAGGTGCCTCGTGATGGCCGGACGCGGCACGGGGACGATGGTCACGACGAAGGCGATCGGATGAGCGACCACACCCACCGCGAGGAAGAGGAGGAGCGCCAGGCGGCTCGCCACGTCAGAGTGACCGACAAGCGCCGCGTCCACCACGCCGACGGGCCTGCCGAGCCGAACGACCAAGCGGGCGAACGAGATCTCGGCGCTCCGGACACGCAAGGCCAGCCGGCACCGGTCGTGGGCGTGGCCGGCCCGGCAGGGTCGCGGGAGGAGCTCGAGGTGGCCCGCAAGCAGGCGGCCGAGTACCTCGAACACCTCCAGCGGCTGAAGGCCGAATTCGACAACTACCGCAAGCGTGTCTTGAAGGAGCAGACCCGCGCCGTGGAGATGGCCTCGGAGCCGCTGCTCCGCAGGCTGCTCGAGGTGCTCGACGAGTTCGAACTGGCCCTGATGGCCGCCGAGCAGAAGCCGGACTTCGATCGGTTCCTGCACGGCGTGGAGCTCGTGTACGCCAAGCTCCAGGAGATCCTCCGCTCGGAGGGTCTGGAGCGGATCGACGCGAAGGGCAAGCCGTTCGACCCTGAGCAGCACGAGGCGCTGATGCAGTCGGGCGACGGGGACGGCGAACCGCGGGTGGCCGACGTTCTCCGCAACGGGTACTCGCTGCGCGGCCGTGTGATCCGCCCGGCCGGCGTCAAGGTCGTCCGGAAGTAACCGCACCGACCGAGAGGGAGCTGAGGCCGGGATGGCGAACGGCGAGATCCGCCGGGAGTGGTTCGACAAGGACTACTACCAGACACTCGGCGTGGCCAAGAATGCGACCGCGGCCGAGATCAAGAAGGCCTACCGGAAGCTCGCCCAGAAGTACCACCCCGACAACAACCCGGGGAACAAAGAGGCCGAGGAGCGGTTCAAGGAGATCTCGGCCGCGCACGACGTCCTGGCCGACGAGGACAAGCGCGTCCAGTACGACCAGGTCCGCGACATGGTGTCGTCGGGGGTGGGCTTCGGCGGGGGCGCCGGCGGTCGCGGAGGGCCCGGGGGCCGCGTCCGCGTGGAGGGGTTCCCGTTCGGCACGGAGGGAGCCGACGGTTTCGGCGACCTCTCCGACCTGTTCGGTTCGATCTTCAGCGGGGCCGCCGGAGCTCGCGGCGGGCGGGCCCGGGAGCCGGCCCACGGCGACGACCTGGAGACCGAGGCGCGGATCTCGTTCGAGGACGCGATGCGCGGCACCACGATCCCGCTCCGCATCCAGGGGCCAGCCCCCTGCCCGCGGTGCAAGGGGTCGGGCGCCGAGCCCGGCACGTCGCCGGTCACGTGTCCGACGTGCGGGGGGAGCGGGACCGTCGCTGCGAACCAGGGCGTGTTCTCGATCGCCCGGCCGTGCCCACAGTGCCACGGGAGCGGCCGGATCGTCGAGCACCCGTGCACGGAATGCCATGGCTCGGGGAGCGTCAGGCGGACCCGGGAGTTCTCGGTACGGATCCCGGCGGGTGTGCGGGACGGGGCCCGGATCAAGGTCCCCGGCCGCGGCGAGCCCGGCCCACCCGGCTCGCGTCCCGGCGACCTGTATGTGGTGGTCCGCGTCACACCGCATGAGCTGTTCGGCCGGAAAGACTCTGACCTCACGCTCAACCTGCCGCTCTCGTACACGGAGGCGGCCCTGGGCGCGAACGTGGAGGTCCCCACTCTGGACGGGCCGGTCACGCTCAAGATCCCGGCCGGCACGCCCGCCGGCAAGACCTTCCGGATCCGGGGAAAGGGCGCGCCGAAGGCGAAGAAGGGCGGACAGGGAGACCTGCTGGTCACCGTGGGGGTGAACGTGCCGTCGAAGCTCTCGAAGGAGGAGAAGGAGTTGCTCTCACAACTGCGAGAGGTGGAGAAGGAGCCGCGGGGGCGGCAGCGGGTGTGAGGGGGCGATGGACCATGGGCAAGAGGGAAGGCTCGAAAGGACCGGAGCCGGTCCCGGAGGACCGGGCGGTCTACATCATCAGCGTGGCCGCCGAGCTGGCTGGGGTGCACCCGCAGACCCTCCGCATCTACGAGCGGAAGGGCCTGCTCAGCCCGGCCCGCACCGCGGGCAACACGCGGCGGTATTCCGAGCGTGACATCGCCCGGCTCCGCGCGATCCAGCGCCTGACCCAGGAGGAGGGGCTGAACCTCGCAGGGGTGAAGATGATCGTGGAGCTCGAGAACGAGCTTGACCGCATGCGCCGGCGCCAGGAGGCGATCGAGCGGGAGCTCGAACGCGCCCGGGCGCGTCTCCGCGACGAGATCGAGGCCTACCGGCGGCGCCATCCATCGGTGGAGATCGTCCCGCTTTCGAGTGTGCGGCGGCTGGGGCTCCGGCTCGCCACCCGGCAGGCGGTCCCCTACGACGCGGAGGACGAGCGGCGGGCTCCGATCGCGGTGGGCCCGTCCTCATTCGGCAGGTCCCGCCTCACGAAGACGGCCAAGCGCCGCGCGACATGATCGACGCGAACCTGACATCGAGAGAGAAACGAGAACCCATATGGACCTGAACCGGCTGACACGGAAATCGCAGGAGGCGCTCGAGCGGGCGGGGCAGCTCGCCCGGGAGCGCAACCACCAGCTGGTCGAACCCGCCCACGTCCTGCATGCGCTGCTGTCCGACCCGGACGGCGTGATCTACCCGCTGCTGCAGAAGCTCGGGCGGTCGCCGCGCGTGCTTCGCGACCGCGCCGAGGAGGTCCTCGACCGGATCCCCAAGGTCTACGGCGGCGCGGCGGAAGCGCGGGTGTCCGCGGCCACCGTCCAGCTGCTCGACCGCGCGTGGGAGGAAATGCAGCAGCTCCCACCGGACCAGTACGTGTCGACGGAGCACATCTTCCTGGGCCTGCTGCGCGGCGAGGACCCGGCCTCGCGGGTGCTGGCCGACGCCGGTATCACCCGCGAGGCCGCGCTGATCGCCCTCAAGGATATCCGGGGCAGCCAGACCGTCACCGACCAGAACCCCGAGGACAAGTACCAGGCGCTGGAGCGGTACGGTCGCGACCTGACCGAGCTGGCCCGGCGCGGGAAGCTCGACCCGGTGATCGGCCGCGACGACGAGATCCGCCGGGTGATCCAGGTGCTGTCCCGACGGACGAAGAACAATCCCGTGCTGATCGGCGAGCCGGGCGTCGGCAAGACGGCGATCGTGGAAGGGCTCGCCCAGCGCATCGTGGCCGGCGACGTCCCGGACTCGCTGAAGGACAAGCGGGTCGTCGCGCTGGACATCGGGGCCATGGTGGCCGGTTCGAAGTACCGGGGCGAGTTCGAGGATCGCCTCAAGGCCGTGCTTCGCGAGATCGCCGAGAGCGACGGCGGCGTCATCACCTTCATCGACGAGCTCCACACGATCGTCGGGGCCGGCGGTGCGGAGGGCGCGGTCGATGCCGGAAACATGCTGAAGCCGATGCTGGCTCGCGGGGAGCTGCGGGCGATTGGGGCGACCACGCTGGACGAGTACCGCAAGCACATCGAGAAGGACCCCGCCCTGGAGCGCCGCTTCCAGCAGGTCTACGTCGGCGAGCCGAGCGTCGAAGACACCATCGCCATCCTGCGAGGGCTGAAGGAGAAGTACGAGGTCCACCACGGGGTCCGCATCCAGGACGCGGCGCTGGTGGCGGCGGCGATCCTCTCCGACCGCTACGTGACCGGCCGGTTCGAGCCGGACAAGGCCATCGATCTGATCGACGAGGCCGCGTCGAGGCTGCGCA
Organism: Actinobacteria bacterium UBA5176; assembly: GCA_002413305.1. Classification (GTDB taxonomy): domain Bacteria; phylum Actinomycetota; class UBA4738; order UBA4738; family UBA4738; genus UBA4738. Next base: position 33,732 of record DHWS01000143.1, read on the forward strand.
TCGAGATCGATTCGATGCCCATCGAGATCGACGAGGTGGAGCGTCGCATCAAGCAGCTGGAGATCGAACGGGCCGCCCTGAAGAAGGAGACCGACCCGGCGTCGAAGGAACGGCTGACCAAGCTGGAGCGGGAGCTGGCCGACCTCCAGGAGCGGTCCGCCGGGATGAAGGCGCACTGGGGCCAGGAGAAGGAGGCCATCGACCGCATCCGCGCGCTCAAGTCCGAGCTCGAGCGGACCCGGATGGAGGCCGAACGCGCCGAACGCGACGGACAGCTCGAGCGGGCGGCGGAGCTTCGCTACGGACGGATGATCGAGATCCAGCGGAAGCTGGACGAGGAGAACGCGGGCCTGGCCGAGCTCCAGCGCGACCGCAAGATGCTGAAGGAGGAGGTCGACGAGGAGGACATCGCCGAGGTCGTTTCGAAATGGACCGGCATCCCCGTCTCCCGCCTCCTGGAGGGCGAGGTGCAGAAGCTCGTCCACATGGAGGACGGGATCCATCGGCGCCTGGTCGACCAGGAGGAAGCCGTCACGGCGGTTGCGAACGCCATCCGCCGCTCGCGAGCCGGCCTGTCGGATCCGAACCGGCCCATCGGCTCGTTCCTGTTCCTCGGACCGACCGGCGTCGGCAAGACCGAGCTCGCCCGCGCGCTGGCCGAGTTCCTGTTCGACGACGAACGGGCCATGATCCGGATCGACATGAGCGAGTACCAGGA
>DHWS01000143.1:34640-64752 GCA_002413305.1 Actinobacteria bacterium UBA5176
GACATGAGCGAGTACCAGGAGCGGCACACCGTCAGCCGGCTGATCGGCGCGCCCCCAGGCTACGTGGGCTACGAGGAGGGTGGGCAGCTGACCGAGGCGGTCCGGCGCCGTCCATACAGCGTGATCCTGCTCGACGAGGTCGAGAAGGCTCACCAGGACGCGTTCAACGTCCTGCTGCAACTGCTCGACGACGGCCGGCTCACCGACGGGCAGGGCCGGACGGTCGACTTCCGCAACACCGTCGTGGTGATGACGTCGAACATCGGCTCGCAATGGTTCTCCTCCGACGCCCTTTCCCCGGAGCAGCAGCGCGAACGGGTCCTGGAGGAGGTCCGAGCCACGTTCCGGCCCGAGTTCGTCAACCGGCTCGACGAGATCCTGGTGTTCCATCCACTGGGCAAGGACGAGATCGCCGGCGTGGTCGATATCCAGATCCACGGCCTGCTCCAGCGCTTGGCGGACCGCAAGCTCGCCGTGGAGCTCACCCCGGCCGCCCGCGAGTACCTCGCGCTCAAGGGATACGACCCGGCGTACGGCGCCCGGCCGTTGAAGCGGCTGATCCAGAAGGAGGTCCAGGACGTCCTGGCCATGAAGCTGCTCGCCGGCGAGATGCGGGAGGGCCAGGCCATCGAGATCGACCGGGGTGGCGAGGGGCTCGAGTTCCGGGTTCGGGCCGCGGAGGCCTGAACCGGCTTCACCGGTTCCCGTGCTGGTCGATACCTGAGGGATGGGGCTGCTGTTCGTTCTCGTGTGGGTATCGCTGACCGCGCTGGCCGGGGGATCCTGGCGGTACCTCGCCACCCGGCGGCGCCGCAGGATCTCGGCGTTCGCGGCGCAGATGGGCCTCTCGTTCTCCGCTGAGGACACCTTCGGTCTGGCCGACCACGCGTTCGACCTGTTCAACCTGGGAGACCTGGCGCGGTGCCGGAACGTGGTGTGGGGCACGTTCGAAGGCGTCGAGGTGAAGTCCGGCGACCTGTACTTCGTCAGCTCCTCGGCCGCCGTGCCGGCCGGCATGGACCGGCTGGAGCGTGGGGGCCTGCGGTTCGTGTTCGCGGAGACGGAGGTCGGCGCGTTCCTGCCGCACGTCTCCATACGCCACCGCGACTGGGTCCCCGAGGGGCTTCAGCCCAATGAGCTTCCGTTCGAGTCCGACGACTTCAACCGCCGGTTCCTGGTGCGCGGGGACGACCGCCGGTTCGCCTACGAGTTCGTCGACATCCGGATGATGCAGTGGCTCCTGGACGTCTCCGACTCGCTCGAGGTCAGCTTCGAAGCCAGCGGGCGGCGCCTGATCGCGTACTGCCGGAGCTCGAAGGTCTGCACGCCCGCGCCGGTGCTGGTGGCCGTGAAGGGGTTCCGGGACCGGATCCCGGCCATGGTCCTGCGGGAGTACCCGCTGCACGTCGCGGTCGATCAGATCCCCTTCTAACAAGCAGGTCGGGGAAACCCCTACGCCCGCGACATCGGATATGGTGTGGGGGTTCACGGAAACACCTGGAGGTCGCCCCGATCGAGGACGGGGACCGGCCGCTTCGACCGTCCGCGGTGATGGCGCCGGCCCTGGGAACGCCATGGCGAAGGTGGTGGACAGGACCGCGGCCGGCGGCGCCGCGCAGCCGTTCGGGCCGCCCGAGGGGCCGCCGGCTCCGCCGGGCCGGAAGCCCCTGCCACTCGCGCTCGTGTTCGCGCTGGTCGGGGTGGTGGGCAGGGTCCTGTGGGTCCTGGTCCGCCCGTTCGTCGCCGTCGCCAAGATCCTCTGGTGGCCCTTCAGCGTCCTGCTCCGGCCGTTCCGCCGCCCGGCGAGGGCGGTGGGCCGGGCGTTCCGGCCGGTGTTTCGATCCCCGGCGGGCGCTGCGGCGCTGGCCAGCGCGGTAGGGATCGCCGCCGTCGCCCTCCTGGTCAACCCGGCCGCCGGCGCCGGGGTCCACGGGTGCTATTTCGCCTCGACCGGCGATCTCCGGCTGGTGCAGCCGGGCGCGACCTGCCGGGCCGGCGGGCGCCTGGTGGCGTGGAGTCCGTCCGGGGCGACGTGGGCGGGCACGTGGAGCCCCACGGCAACCTACGCGCCCGGGCAGATCGTCTCGGTGGGCGGCCGGGGGTTCGTGGCGGTCGCGCCGAACCTGAACAGCAGGCCCTCGACGTCGAACCCGGCGTGGCGGACGCTCTCCCGGCCCGTTGCGGCACCGGTGGTTCCGGGGTCGTTGCCGTCCCCGAGCCCCAGCCCGAGCAGCATCGGGCAGGTCGGCCCGGAGGGACCGCCCGGGCCGGAAGGGCCGCCCGGTCCGGCCGGCATCCTCGGGCCGGCCGGCATCGCGGGGGCCACCGGACCAGCGGGTCCGACCGGCCCAAAGGGCGCCCGGGGGCCGGTCGGACCGTCCAACGCGTTTCGGGCGGTCGACGCTCGGGCGATCGGTTTGGCCGGCTCCACGCAGACGAGCCCGACCGCGCTGGTCACGCTGAGCCTGGGGGCGGGCTCGTACCTGTTCGTGGCCAGCGCGAGTGTCACGGGAGATCACTCATCCTCCTGGGCGTGTCAGCTCTTCGACGGCACGAAGGCACCCGGCGCGGGTGGGGCGCTCGACGCATCCCTGATCACGATGCAGGTGGGTCCGAACGGGGAGGCGGTGGAGGGCGTGCTGCTCGGCAGCGCAACCTATACGGCGAACGTGACGATCACGGTGGGGTGCGGGGTCCCGACGGGTTCGCCCACCCCCGACCAGGCAGGGTCCGCGTCGAACTCGCAGGTCCTGGCGCTGAAGGTCGGCACCGAATCCCACTGACGCGGGTTACACGGCGCGTTCGATCTGGATGAGCAGCAGGCAGCGCCGGTCCCGAACCATCGCCTTCCGGTACTCGTCCCAGTCGGGGTGCTCCTTGCCGGCCGCGCGCCGGTAGTACTCGACCAGCGGTTCCATGGCCTCGGGAAGCGAAAGGATCGATGCGGTGCCGGTGACCTGCACCGAGGCTCCGTAGAAGCGCTCCGTGAGCAGGCACACCGCGACCCTCGGATCGCGCCGGACGTTGCGGGCCTTTGCGGTGTCCTCAGCTGTGCTCACCGCCAACCGGCCGTCGTCCGCCACGGCGACGACCACCGGCGTGAGCTGCGCCGTACCGTCCCGCCGGTAGGTGGCCATCACCGCGCGGTTGTTCGACCGGGCGAAATCCCGGGCCTGTTCGACATCCATGCCGCTGCTCCTTTCCGTCCGCATCCCTGGCCGTCATACTGACCGAGCCGTGGGTGTCGTCGTGGTCGTCCTCATCCTCGCCGTCGTCGCGGCGGGCATCTGGTGGTCGTGGAACCGCAAGAAGCAGCGCCGCGTGGCCCTGGCCGGCTTCGCCGCGCAGTACCAGATGCAGTACACGCAGGACGACCCGTACGACCTCCTCGGGTACCCGTTCCACCTCCTGCGGGAGGGTGACGGCCGGGGCTGTGAGAACGTCCTGGCCGGCGCCTGGCAGGGCCTGCCGATGCGAGAAGCCGACTACTGGTATTACACGGAGTCGACGGACTCGAAGGGGAACCGCAACCGGAGCTACCACTACTTCTCGATCGTGATCGCCGTCCTGGCCGTCGACGCGCCTGGGGTCACGGTGGACAAGGAGAATCTCCTCACCAAGCTCGCCGACCACCTCGGGTTCCACGATATCGACTTCGAATCGGAGGACTTCAACCGCGAGTTCCAGGTGAAGGCGCGGGACAAGGAGTTCGCGTATCAGCTGATCGACGCGCGGATGATCCGGTGGCTCTTGTCGACCGGCGGCACGTTCGGGTTCGATCTCCAGGGTTCGAACCTGCTGGTGCACAGCAAGCGGTTGTCCCCCACCGGGCTGGTGCCGCTGTTCGGCACCGCCAAGGGGTTCAGCGACCACATCCCGAACCTGGTGTGGACCGAGTACGGTACGAAGGCGACCGGAGTTGCGCCGTCCGCGACCGCGGTCGACGCGCAGCCCCGACCCGACAACGAAGAGAGGAGTACCCCGTGATCGCGGTCTATATCATCCTGGCGATCGTCGTGCTGCTGCTGCTCAGCACGGCGATCTCCTACAACCGGTTCGTCAGCCAGCGGAACCTCATCAAGAACGCGTTCGCCAACATCGACACCGAGCTGCGGCGGCGGTACGACCTGATCCCGAACCTCGTGACGACCGTCCAGGGCTACGCGGCCCACGAGCGCGAGGTGTTCGAAGAGGTCGCCCGGACCCGGTCTGCGGCCATGGGCACCACCGGGCAGTCGCCGGCCGCTCAGGCCGCGGCGGAAGGCCCTTTCGTGGCCGCGCTCGGCAAGCTGTTCGCGGTGGCCGAGAACTACCCGGAGCTGAAGGCGAACCAGAACTTCCTGGCCCTGCAGGGGGAGCTGACCAACACCGAGGACCGTATCCAGGCTTCCCGGCGCTTCTACAACGCGAACGTGCAGAACTACAACCGGCGCGTCCAGGCGTTCCCGTCGGCGTTCATCGCCGGGATGTTCCACTTCGAGGAGGAAGAGTTCTTCGAGATCCCGGAGGCCGAACGGGCCGTCGTGGAGCAGGCCCCGCGGGTGGACTTCAGCGGTGGCGGCGCCCCGGCCGTCCCGGCCCCGGCTTCTCCGGCCGCCCCACCGGCTCCCGGACCGGAGACGGGACCGGGCGACGCGCCGCCCGACGCGCCCCCCCCACCGGTCAGCTGACGCGCGGGGACCCCGAAGCTCCGCCCTGATCCTGCTTCGGCCCGGCCCGGAACGATCGCCGGACGTTCCGCGTGGCCACCGTCCAGACGACGGTGTAGACGAGGGTCACCCCGGCCAGCCCGAGCATCACGAACGAGACGCGGACGTGGTCGGCCACCAGACCGGCCAGGGTGGCCGAGCAGGCGATGGTCAGCGTGATCAGGCCCTCGTCGAACGCGAAGATCCGCCCCCGGATGTGGTCGGGGACGATCACCTGCAACGCGTAGGACGAGAGGGTCCACTGCGCCCCGCCCCCGAAGTGGCCGACCATGACGAACAGCCCCGCGAGGTAGATGTTCGGCATCCAGGGGGCGACCGCGTACGAGGCGCCGTAGATCAGGAAGGCGCCGGAGATCGTCCAGAACAGGACGGTCATGTCGTCGTCGTCGATGAACCGGCGGACGAGGAACGGCCCGACGAACACGCCGAGCCCACGGAAGCCGAACAGGATGCCCGTGCCCCGGTCGCCGGCGTGGAACGCGGTGAAGGCGAGGATCGGGAGGAGGGCCACCACGCCGCTGCCCAGCCCGAACCCACCCTTGACCGTGAGCAGGGCCAGCACCCGGTGGTCCTTCCGGGCGTAGTCGATCGCCTCCTTCGACGCCCGGAACATGCCGGGGTGGTCGCCTCGACCGGCGCGGCCTTCGGAGAATCGTCGGCGGATCCGCGCCACGAGCATCGCCGAGACCAGGAACGATGCGGCGTCCCCCAGATACCCGGCGCGCCGGCCGAACGCGGCCACCACCAGGCCCCCGAGCGCCGAACCGACCGCGAGCATCGTCCCCCACGTGGCCCCGCTCATGATGTTCGCCGTCGCCAGGTCCTCCCGGTCGACGAGGTTCGGCAGCGCCGCCAGCGAGGCCGGCTCGAAGATGGCCCCCAGCGCGGTGACGCTGCCGGCCAGCACGTAGACCAGCCAGACCTGCGAAGGGCGATGGATCAGGAAGAAGCCGAGGCACAGGATGGCCCGGGTCAGGTCGGCGGCGATCATCAGTGCCTGCCGGTTGAGCCGGTCGGCGAGTGGGCCCCCGATGAACGTGAATAGTGCGAACGGGACGGTCAGCGCGGCGTACACGGCCGCAACCAGGAGCGGGGAGTGGGTGAGCGTGTCGACCAGCCCGGCCAGCGCCACGAACAGGAACCAGTCGCCGCCGAACGAGACGACCTGTGCGAAGAACAGGAGCCGGAAGTCCCGGTTGCGCCGGACCAGCGAGAAGGCCCCACCCCACCGCCGGCCCGGCCGCCGGGGAGCTTCGATCGCCTCGGGCGCGTCCATCCGGGAAGGGAGCCTAGCAAGAGGCCGTCGGCGGAGCACGGAGAAGGTGGCCGCACGCCACGCGGCTGAAAGAGCCCCACATGCCCTGTTGGGGTACGCTCGCGTCTTCTCCCCAGCGCACGCACGAAGGAGGCCGAACACACCATGCTCGACCGGTTCACCTGGTTCCGGCAGTCCGCGTACCTGTGGAAAGGCGACGGGGTCAACGTCTACATCGACCCGTGGGGCGTGACCACCGAGGAGAAGGCGGACGTCCTGTTCATCACCCACGCGCACTTCGACCACTTCAACCTCGAGAATGTCGAGAGGGTGGTGAAAGACGGGACGAAGATCTTCGCGCCGCGCGACGTGGCGAACGAGCTGTCGGGCGACGTCACTCCGGTGGCGCCCGGCGATGCGTTGGAGGTCGGGGGCATCCGGGGCCAGGTCGTGCACGCCTACAACCTGGTCGAGCAGCGCCTGGAGATGCACCCCCGGGCCAACAACTGGGTCGGCTACGTCCTGAACCTGGGCGACATCAGCTACTACCACGCCGGCGACACCGACCACGTCCCCGAGCTCGAGGCGATCCGGGCCGATGTGGCGTTCGTCCCGATCGGTGGCACGTACACCATGGACGTGCCGGAGGCGGCCGGGCTGGTGAAGGCCATCACGCCGAAGCTGGCCGTCCCCATGCACTACGGATTCGTGGTGGGCGAGGTCGGGGATGCCGAGCTGTTCCGGGAGCGTGCCCGCCCGGTACAGGTGGAGATCCTCGCGCCGACAAATCCGTTCCCCGAGCATCCCCTGGACGACTAGGCGGTGCCCACGGACGGAACTGCCCGGCCTCGCCGCTGGACCCGGACGCTGGCCGCTCGGGTCTCCGCCCTGGCCCTCGGGGTCGGGGCAGCGGCCGGAGGGCTCGCCCTCGCCGCGGGGGCCGGGTCGTGCTCCGGCGACGGCGTGGTCGACGAGGTCTGTTCCCGTCTGGTGTGGACCCTCTCCGAGCGGGTGGGGGTGGCTGCCGCCCTGGTCACCGCCGTCGTCGTGCTGACCATGGTCGGGCTGGCCCGGACCGCCTCGGCCGGCGGCGATCCGCGCCGATCCCGCGGCTGACGGAAGCCCGCACGTCTTCGGTCTTCTGCCTTCCGCCGCGCGCCGGGGTGCGCTACCCTGTGCCGCGTTCGGATCGTTGCGAAGGGGGGGTGTGAGGTGGCGGGTGCCGTTCCATTCACCGACAACTACCAGGACCATTCGACGGAGTCCGGGTACCAGTTCGAGTTCTTCTGCGAGCGCTGCGGCAACGGTTACAAGTCCCCGTTCAAGGCGTCCATGCTGGGGATGGGCGGCAAGACGGCCCCGGCCCTGGGCGGGGTCTTCGGCGGAAAGCTGAACGAGATCGGCTGGTCGGCGGGGTATCTCCAGGACCAGTCGAACTCGCCGGCCAAGGACAAGGCTCTGCGGGAGGCCGTGGAGCAGGTCGCTCCGCTGTTCAACCAGTGCCACCGGTGCGGGCAGTGGGTCTGCAAGGAGACCTGCTGGAACCCCGAATTCAACATGTGCGTGACCTGCGCGCCGAAGATCGAGGGCGAGATCGCCGCAGCCCAGTCCGACGCCCGGCTGCAGCAGGTTCGGGACAAGACCCAGCAGGTCGACTGGACGGGCGACCTCAACCTCGAGCGCAAGCAGATGGCCATGTGCCCCCAGTGCGGTACCGAAGCTCCCCCGTCGGGGAAGTTCTGCGCGAACTGCGGCGCGGCCATCACCGCCCCCGTCACCTGTTCGAACTGTGGGACCGAGGCTCCTCGAGGAACGAAGTTCTGTCCCGAATGCGGCCAGAAGCTCTGACCGAAGCGGGGGGTTCGTCCTGACCAACTACCAGGGCCAGGTCGCCGTCACTGAACGGGACGGCGCCGCCCGCGCACCGGTGTCCGCCACGGTCGCCCCTGGCGAAGCGTCGCTGTCGATCGTGCCCCGGGGCGCCGATCCGATCGAGCTCGCCTACGCCGACATCGACGACCTCTTCGACGACGACTACACGATGCGGCTCACCGACTGGGGCGGGCGGCGGTACGACCTGACGATGTTCGGCAAGGCGTACGGGCAGATCCTGGCCGACGTGACGAAGCGCCGGAAGGACAAGCTCCAGCACGACCTGCTGCTGACCGGCGTCGGCGCACCGAAGGGGTACGATGGGGCGGTGTTCGGCGGCGCCGAGCCGGTGAAGGCGGAGCTCCGCCTGTTCGAGGATCTCCTGGTGGTCATGCCAGAACGCGGGCTGATGTGGGGCCTGCCGTATTCGTTCATCGACCACGTCGGATGGGACGAGGACCTGTACGAGGTGCAGGTCGCCGACGACCTGGGCGAGGGACACGTGTTCGGCATGCTGGCCAAGCGGTCGGAGGAGTTCCGGGACGACCTGACGGCGAAGATGGATGCCCTGGCCCGCCGGACCGCCCAGACTCTCGGGTCGCTGGTCCCCGGTCTGGAGCCGGCGGTGCTGTCGAAGCTGGCCGGGGCCATGCGCGACGGGCGGGCGGTGCAGCAGCGGGCGGCCGACCGGATCGACCCGGAGCTCTGGGCTCGGCTCGAGCAGGTGGTGGTCGGCACGCCGGCCCTGCGGTCGACGTACGACGCGCTGAAGGAGATGACGCCACCGGGCTGGGCGGCCTTCGGAGTCAAGGGCGTGCTGAGCGTCGAGGAGAACGATCTCCCCGGGGTGCGGTTCACGGACGCCGGGGACCGGGAGGTCTCGACGAGCCGCGAAGACCACACGGCGTATCGGGACCGCATCCAGTCGGTGCGTGACGGTCTTCGCCAGGGAGCCTTCGTGCCCGCGATGCCCGGGGTGGGCGCCGGAGGGATCGACCCCAGGCAGCTCGAACGGATCGTCCAGGTCGCGGTCCGGGGCGCGACGGCGGGCCAGCCGGGCGCGCCGGCCACCGAGGACCAGGCCGAGGGTCCCGAGTTGCCCGAGGGCTCGGAGACCGCACACGAGCAGGCTCCCGGCCCAGACGAGCAACCCACCCGACTCTGGTATTTCACCCCGCTGGCGAGGGACGGGAAGCCCCTGAACTGCGTCGCCCAGGAGGTCACGTCCGAAAGCGGCCACGCAACGTACGTCTTCCGGCTCATGGAGCCCGAGCGGTTCGGGGCACTCTTCGGCGACGATCTGGCGGAGGCGGTAGCCGAAGGGATCGCCCGCCTGAACCGCGCCCTGCTCACGCTGAATTTCCGGCGCGAGCCCATCTATCTCACCGACGAACAGATCACGGCGGGCGCCTACACTCGGTACGCGGTGGCGCTTCGCAAGCTCGGCCACCTCCGGTGGACGCGGACGGCCTTCCTGGGCCGGGCGATCCACATGGACGACGCAACCTGGCGGGCGCAGCTCGAGGACGCCATCGCCAAGGCCTGAGGGCCCGGACGCACCCACCCGTTCGGCCCGGCCTGGAGTTTCCGAGCCGCGGGAAACTTGGAAGAATGTCAGCGACCAGCGGGTCGCTCACGCGCTGAAGGGAGTCCGGCCATGGCGGAGTTCGACGTCACCCAGGGGATGGCGATCGACGGCCCGAGGGATCTCGGGTACACGAAGAACCTCTACATCCTCGCGTTCGACCATCGGGGGTCGTTCCAGAAGAAGATGCTCGGCATCCCGGGGGCGCCGAACGAGGAGGAGGCGGCCCGGATCTCGGACGCGAAGAGGGTCATCTTCGAAGGGTTCCAGCAGGCGATCGCGGACGGCGCGGCCCGGGAGGAGGCCGGCCTGCTGGTGGACGAACAGTTCGGCGCTGAGATCGCCCGGGCGGCCAAGCACGAGGGGCTCACGTTCGCCATGCCCGTGGAGAAGAGCGGGCAGGACGAGTTCGACTTCGACTACGGCGAGGATGGGTTTGCGGAGCACATCCTGGCGTTCGACCCCTCGTTCACGAAGGTGCTGGTCCGGTACAACCCCGACGGCGACCCGGAGCTGAACTCCCGGCAGCTCGGACGGCTGAAGATGCTCTCCGACTGGCTGCATGCGAACGGGCGGAGATTCCTGTTCGAGCTACTAGTGCCCGCCGAACCCTCGCAGCTGGAGGCCGTCGGCGGGGTCGCCGGCCGCTACGACCGCGAGGTCCGCCCCGGCCTGATGGTTCGCACCATCGAGGAGGTCCAGGCCGGCGGCGTCGAACCGGACATATGGAAGATCGAAGGGATCGACGCCCGTGAGGACTGCGAGCGGATCGCCGCGATGGCCCGGCGCGACGGCCGCGATCGCGTGGCCTGCGTGGTGCTGGGGCGCGGGGCGAACGAGGAAGCCGTGATCCACTGGCTCCAGCAGGGCGCCGGGGTGCCGGGCTACATCGGGTTCGCCATCGGGCGGACGATCTGGTGGGACGCGCTGAAGGCGTATCTCGACGGCGAGACCTCTCGCGAGGCCGCCGCGAAGACGATCGGCGAGAACTACCGGCGGATGATCGAGGTCTACTCGGCGGGTGCGTGAGGGGGTTTCGGGATGTCGGTGATCAAGACGATCGACCTGGTCGGCGTGTCCACCGAGTCGTGGCGTGACGCCGCGGCCCAGGCGCTGGCCGAGGCCGCCAAGACCCTTCGAGGCGTGGAGGGCATGGAGGTGCTCGAGACCTCCGCCACCGTCGAGGGCGACCGGATCAAGGAATACCACACGCACGTCCGGATCCGGTTCCGCATCGAGCGGTAGCCGGCCGACCCGAGCGGGCAGCCGCCGGACTCGCCAGATCCGGGAAGAGGCGATACCGTATCGCGTCCGACGGCGCCCGCCGTCGGGTGGTTCGTGTGTCTTGTAGAGGGGGGAACCGTGAAGGGACGTTTCGTATCCGTCTTCGGCGGTCTGTTCGTGGCGGTGGGCCTGCTGACCGCGGCGGCCGGGCCCGCGTCGGCCTCGGCGCTGGCGCCGACCATCGGCGCCTCCTGGCAGGGCGTGGCTCAGTCGGGGATCACCCCGCCCGACGCGAACGGCGCGGTCGGGCCGAACAGCTACATCGAGGTGGTCAACCTCCAGATCGGCATCTACCAGCGAAGCGGGACGCTCATCACGTCGGCCGCGCTCTCCACCCTGACCGGCCATTCGTCGCTGTCGGACCCGACGGTCCTGTGGGACCCGGACACGCAACGCTTCTACTACAACGTATGGGACACGTTGAACGCCCGGATGGATCTGGGATTCAGCAAGGATGCCAATCCCACCGCGGTGCCGGGCAGCTTCTGCAATTACGAGTTCAACTTCGGCTATGCGTCCGCCAATGCCCCGGACTACCCCAAGCTCGGCCAGACGAAGGGCTTCCTGCTGATCGGGGTCAACTTCTACAAGTCCTTCTCGAGCGCGTCTGCCATGTCCGGCGACCTGTTGTGGACGTCGAAGCCGCAGGGGAGCGGGGCGATCACGACGTGTCCCGCCCAGAGCACGCTGAAGTCCGGCAAGTTCGCCGGGCTGAAGAACTCGGACGGGACCCAGGCCTTCACGCCGGTCCCCTCCATCCAGACCGACGCATCGACGACGGGCTTCATCGTCGCGTCGTCGGACATCGAGTGCCCGCCAACGTGCGGGACCGGGACGCTATCACCGTATTCACCCTGAAACCGAGCTCGACGGACCCGACCGTGCCCAGGATGGCGAGGAAGGGCAAGTCCGTGACGGTCGCCGGGTTCTCGCCACCCCCGAAGGCGCCGCAGAAGGGCAACACGAAGACGCTCGACACGCTCGACGGGCGATTGACCCATGCCATCTCCGCGGTGGACCCGACGATCAACAAGTTGGTCGTGTGGACGTCCCATACCGTTGCGGGGGGCGCCGGAAGCGAACTGCGCTGGTACGAGCTGGTGCCGGGCACCACGGTGTCGGTGCACCAATCGGGCTCGGTCACCGACGCCTCGCTCTTCGTCTACAACGGTGGGGTCTCGCCCGACCGCACCTGCGACGGGACCCAGTGCGCGCACGGTGACTCGATCGTGATCGGCGTCACGACGTCCTCCTCGACGGCCCTCACCACGGTCCAGATGGTGTCGAAGATCGGCGCCGGCGCGCAATCGGCGCTGGTCTCGGTCAAGGCGGCGACCGTCGCCGAGAACGACTTCTCCTGCGCGCCGACCTGCCGGTGGGGCGACTACTCGGGGGCGACGCCGGACCCGGCCGCCAGCATCTCCGGTGCGCATGGCGAGGTGTGGCTGACGAACGAGTTCGCCGGCGGATCGAAGATCAACACCTGGAACTGGGAGGCGCTGCCGTAGCGGCAAGCGCCTTCGGTGCCTCCGAGACCCGGGCTCAACGTAGGGTGCCTATGCGCCGTAGGGCACCCTACGCCGTTCCGTTCGTTCTCGGCGCGATCGGATCCGACGGGCCGCCACCACCACCCCTTCGCCGGCGCCCGTCTCGGTAGAATCCCTCCGTGCCGGCGACCATCCTGGTGGGAACCCAGTGGGGCGACGAGGGCAAGGGGAAGGCCACCGATCTCCTGGCCGGCCAGACCGACTTCGTCGTCCGCTACCAGGGCGGGAACAACGCGGGCCACACCGTCATCGCCGGCGGCCGGACGCTCAAGCTGCACCTCGTCCCGAGCGGCATCCTCTATCCGCACGTCACGACCGTCATCGCCGACGGAGTGGTGATCGACCCGGGGATCTTGATCGAGGAGCTGGACACCCTGCACGGCCTGGGTATCGACACGTCCCGGCTGGTCATCTCGGGCAACGCGCACCTGATCATGCCCTACCACCTGGAGATGGACAAGGTCACCGAGCGCTACCTCGGCAAGCATTCGCTGGGGACGACGAAGCGCGGTATCGGGCCGGCTTACGCGGACAAGGCGACCCGGATTGGATTGCGGGTCCAGGACCTCACCGACCCGAAGATCTTCCGGGAGAAGCTCGACGTGGTCCTGAAGGAGAAGAACCTCATCCTCACCAGGATCTACAACCGGCTCCCGCTCGACGGAGAGAAGATCGCCACCGACTACCTCTCCAAGGGCGAACGCCTCGCCCCGCACATCGCCGATACCAGCGCACTGCTGTACCGTGCGTTGCGGGACGGCAAGCGGGTGATGCTGGAGGGGGCGCAGGGCACGCTGCTCGATCTGGACCACGGGACCTATCCGTTCGTCACCTCCTCGAACCCGGTGGCCGGCGGAGCGCTCACCGGGAGTGGCCTCGGTCCCAAGGAGGTCGACCGGGTGATCGGCGTGGCAAAGGCCTACGTCACGCGCGTGGGGGGCGGGCCGTTCCCCTCTGAGGACACCGGGCCCGCCGGCGAGCAGATGTCGGCAAAGGGGCACGAGTTCGGCACGACCACCGGCCGGCCGCGCCGGTGCGGGTGGTTCGACGCGGTGCTCCTCCGATACGCGGCCCGGATCAACGGCCTGACCGAGCTGTTCGTCACCAAGCTCGATGTGCTCTCCGGGCTGCCCGAGCTGCGGATCTGCGTGGCGTACGAGTTCGAGGGCCGGCGGTTCGAAGACTTCCCGCCCCACCAGACGATCTTCCACAAGGCCCGGCCGGTGTACGAGGAGGCCGAAGGCTGGCCCGAGGAGATCACCGAGGTCGAACGCTTCGAACAGCTGCCGGCCGCGGCACGGAAGTATCTGGGGCGGATGGCCGAGCTCTCCGGCGTCCCGATCCGCAACGTGTCCGTGGGGCCGGACCGGAAGCAGACGCTGGCGGTGGACCCGGCGTGAGGGTGCTGGTCGTCGGCGGGGGCGGCCGCGAGCACGCCTTGTGCTGGGCGCTGGCCCGAAGCTCGCGAGTCGACCGCCTGTTCGCGGCACCGGGGAACGCCGGGACCGCGGACCTGGCCGAACCGGTGCCGACGCCGGCGACGGAGGTCGACGCGCTGGCCGGATTCGCGCACGAGCGGGCGATCGACCTGACCGTGGTCGGGCCGGAGGCGCCGTTGGTGGATGGGCTGGCGGACGCGTTCGACGCGCGGGGGCTGGCAGTGTTCGGGCCCGACCGGGCGGCGGCGCGGCTGGAAGGCTCGAAGGCGTGGGCCCGGAAGCTGTGCGACGACCACGGCATCCCGGCCCCACGGTCCCGGGAGTTCACGGACCTCGCGCCCGCCCTGGCCTTCCTGGACGAGGTCGGCGGGCCTCCGTTCGTGGTGAAGGCGGACGGGCTCGCCGCCGGGAAGGGCGTGACGGTGGCCGAGGACCGGACTGCCGCCGAGGCGGCCCTCCGGGCGTGCCTGGTGGACCGGCAATTCGGCGACGCCGGCGACACCGTCCTGGTGGAGGAGTACCTCGAGGGCCGGGAGGTCTCGGCGGTGGCCCTGTGCGACGGGGAGACGGTCGTGCCGCTCGCGCTGGCCCAGGACCACAAGCGGGTCTGGGACGCTGACCGCGGGCCGAACACCGGCGGGATGGGCGCGTACAGCCCGCTCGCCTGGGTCGGGGATGCCAAGGAGTCGCAGATCGTCGACGGCATCCTCCAGCGGACGGCACGGGCCCTGGCCGCCGAAGGCGTTCGGTACCGGGGGGTCATCTATGCGGGGTTGATGCTCACGGCCGAGGGTCCGAAGGTGCTCGAGTACAACTGCCGGTTCGGCGACCCGGAGACCCAGGTCGTCCTGCCGCGCCTGCGGAGCGACCTGGCCGAAGCGCTCCTGGCGTGCGTGGAGGGCGATCTCGGGCAGCACCCCGTCGAGTGGTCGCCGGACGCCTGCGTGGGGGTGGTGCTGGCGTCCAGGGGCTATCCGGGGCCGTACCCGACCGGCATGCCGATCGAAGGGCTGGACAAGGCGGCAGCGACGGCCGGCCTGCCCGTGTTCCATTCCGGGACCGCCGTCCGTGACGGTAGAGTGGTCACCGCAGGGGGAAGGGTGCTCACGGTTTCCGCGCTCGGGCCGACGGTACAGGATGCCCGCGACCGCGCGTACGAGGCCTGCTCCCTGATCGAGTTCGACGGGCTGCACTTCCGGCGCGACATCGCGGAGAGGACGCCATGAGCGGAGAGCTGGAGACCGAACAGACCTGGCCGCCCGAGGAGGCCGCAGCCCCGAAGGTCGGCATCCTGTGCGGATCGGCGTCCGACCTGCCGGTGATGCAGCAGGGGACGGCGATCCTCGAGCGGTTCGGCATCCCGCACGAGCTGCGGGTGATCTCGGCGCACCGCAACCCCGACCTGGTCGACGAGTACGCGCGCACGGCGGACGAGCGAGGCCTGGTCGTCATCATCTGCGGGGCCGGGATGGCGAACCACCTGGCCGGTGCGGTGGCGGCCCGGACGGCGCTGCCGGTGATCGGGGTGCCGCTCTCCGGTTCGAAGCTGGGCGGCATGGACGCGCTGTACTCGACGGTACAGATGCCTCGCGGCGTCCCCGTGGCCACGGTGGCCATCGACGGCGCCACGAACGCGGCGATCCTCGCCGCGCAGATCCTGGCCGTCCGCGACGAGGCCGTTCGAGTGAAGCTCTACGAGTTCAAGGACCAGCTTGCGGAGGGCTTCCGGCCATGAGCATGCCCGGCCGGCGCGCCGGTGGGCCGAGCGCGTGATCCCTCGCTACACCCTCCCCGAGATGGCCGCGGTCTGGTCCGAGGAGACCAAGCTGGCCAACTGGCTTCGGATCGAGCTGTTGGCCTGCCGGGCGTGGGCCCGGCTGGGCGTCGTCCCGCCGGAAGACCTGGAGCAGATCGAGCGGCGGGCCATCGTTCCCACGCCCGAGCGCGTCGACGAGATCGAACGGGTCACGAACCACGACGTCGCCGCATTCGTCGACGCGGTCGCCGAACCGATCGGCGAGGCCGGCCGGTGGATCCACTTCGGGCTCACGTCCTCCGACGTCCTGGACACCGGGCTGGCGCTCCAGATGCGGGACGCCTGCGACCTGGTCCTGGCCAAGCTGGAGACCCTGCTGGCGGTGGTGAAGCGGCGGGCGCTGGAGCACCGCGACACGATCTGCATCGGCCGCACCCACGGCGTCCACGCCGAACCCACCACCTTCGGGCACAAGCTCGCCGTGTGGGCCTTCGAGCTGGACCGGGACCGGTCCCGGCTGCGGGCGGCCCGCCAGGCGGTGAGCGTCGGCAAGCTCTCCGGTGTGGTCGGGACCTATTCGCAGGTCGAACCCGCGGTGGAGGAGTTCGTGTGCGCGGAGCTCGGCCTGAAGGCCGCCGAAGCCGCCACGCAGGTCGTCCAGCGCGATGTCCACGCCGAGTTCCTCTGGGCACTGGCCGCCACCGCCGCCACGCTCGAGAAGATCGCTCTGGAGATCCGCCACCTGGCGCGCACGGAGGTCCGGGAGGTCCAGGAGCCGTTCGGCCGCGGCCAGAAGGGCAGCTCCGCCATGCCGCACAAGCGCAATCCCGTCCTGTGCGAGCGGATCTGCGGACTGGCCCGGCTGGTCCGGTCGAACCTCCAGGCCGCGCTGGAGGACGTGGCCCTGTGGCACGAGCGGGACATCTCTCACTCCAGCGTCGAACGCGTGATCCTGCCCGACTCGAGCATCACCGTCGACTACCTGCTGCATCTCGCCATACGCGTGGTGGACGGCCTGGTCGTCGACCCCGACCGGATGCGGACGAACCTCGATTCGACCGGCGGGCTCTTCTTCTCGCAGCGGATCCTGTCCGCCCTGGTCGCGGCCGGCGTGCCCCGGGAGGAGGCCTATCGCGCCGTCCAGCGAGCGGCCGCGCGCACGTGGGAACAGGGCCTGCACTTCCGGGAGGAGGCCTGGGCCGAGATCGAACCGCTCGGCGTGATCGGCCGCGAGGAGTTCTGGGCGCTGTTCGTCCTCGATCCCTTCGTCCGCAACCTCGACGGGATGTTCGCCCGGCTGGAGAAGCTCGATGCCTCGGAGGGCTCATGACCGCCCTCTCGGAGCACCTGCACGGACGAGGCAAGGTCCGTGACCTGTTCGATGCGGGCGATGACCTGCTGATGGTGGCCACGGACCGGATCTCGGCGTTCGATGTGGTATTGCCCGATCCGATCCCGGACAAGGGGAGGGTGCTGACCGGGCTCTCGCTCTACTGGTTCGGCTTGACCCAGGGCATCATCGGGAATCACCTCTTGACGGCGGTCGCTTCCTCCTTCCCGCCACCGTTCTCAGGGTCCTCGAGGGAGCTCGCAGCCCGGGCCATGCTGGTCAAGCGGGCCGAGATGGTCCCCATCGAATGCGTGGCCCGGGGCTACCTCGCCGGGAGCGGGTGGAAGGAGTACCGGTCGAACGGGAGCGTGTGCGGCATCCCGCTCCCGACCGGGCTGGTGGAAAGCGAGCAGCTCCCCGAGCCGATCTTCACCCCGGCCACGAAGGAGGCCAACGGCCACGACCTCAACATCTCCCTGGAGGGGACCGCCGAGCGCGTGGGCCGGGGCCTGGCCGAGCGCCTGAAGGAGGCCACGCTCGCGCTCTACGAGTTCGCGGCGGCCCACGCGCTGGAGCGGGGGATCGTGCTAGCCGACACCAAGTTCGAGTTCGGCTTCGCCGGCGGGGAGCTGATCCTGTGCGACGAGGTCCTGACCCCCGACTCCTCCCGGTTCTGGCCGGCCGACCGGTACGAACCGGGCCACGGCCAGCCCTCGTTCGACAAGCAGTACGTGCGGGACTGGCTCGACGCGAGCGGATGGGACCACGAGCCGCCACCCCCGAGGCTCCCCGGCGAGGTGGTCGAACAGACGGCTTCCCGGTACCGCGAGGCGTACGAACGGATCACCGGCGAGCCTTTCGCCGCGTACCTCGCCCGCATGGGGGTGCCGGCCGAGTGAAGTTCCGGTTCGAGGTGCTGGTATCCCTGAAGGAGGGCCTCCTCGACCCACAGGGGAAGGCCGTCCAGAACGCGCTGCCCACCCTCGGCTGGTCGAACGTGTCCGACGTCCGCGTCGGCAAGCACATCGAGCTGGTGGTCGAAGCCGACGACGAAGCCGCTGCCCGATCCCAGGTCGAGGAGATGGCCCGGCGGTTCCTTTCGAACCCGGTGATCGAGGACTTCCGGGTGCTGGCGGCGGAGGAGGCTTGATGGCAGAGGCCCGGGTCGGTGTGGTGACGTTCCCCGGCTCCTTGGACGACCGGGACGCGCTTCGGGCTGTGGCGTTCATGGGTGGCGAGCCGGTCGCCGTGTGGCACCAGGCGACGACCTTGGACGGGGTCGATGCGGTCATCCTGCCCGGCGGGTTCTCGTACGGGGATTACCTCCGGACGGGGGCGATCGCCCGGTTCGCGCCGGTCATGGCGGCGGTCCAGGAGTTCGCCTCCGGCGGCGGGCCGGTGCTGGGGATCTGCAACGGGTTCCAGATCCTCTGCGAGGCCGGACTCCTGCCGGGCGCGCTGATCCGGAACCGGGGCCTGGCCTTCGTGTGCCGGTGGATCCACATCCGTTCGGAAGGACTGCCCGGGTCGGCCGACGCGCCGCGCGGGGAGGTCCTCCACATCCCGGTCAAGCACGGCGAGGGCCAGTTCGTCGCCTCCGCGGAGGAGCTCGAACGCATCGAATCCGAAGGTCTGGTGGCGTTCCGGTACTGCTCGGCGGAGGGGATGGTCGACGAGCGGTTCAATCCCAACGGCGCCACCCACGGCATCGCTGGCGTGCGGAACGAGGCCGGCAACGTCCTCGGGATGATGCCGCATCCCGAACACGCCGTCGACCCGGACCTCGGTCCGACCGGCGGCCAGCACGTCCTGGAATGGCTGCTCGCTGCCGCCCGCGCTCGAGTCGGCGCCGTCACATGACGTCTGCTCCCTCGCCCGAACCCCTGCACCGGGCGCTCGGGATGACCGACGAGGAGTACGCCGCCGCCGTCGACAAGCTCGACGGGCGAGAGCCGAACCGGACCGAGCTCGCCATGTTCGCCGCGATGTGGTCCGAACACTGCTCCTACAAGTCGAGCAAGGTGCATCTGCGGACGCTGCCCACCGAAGGGCCGCAGATCCTGGTCGGGCCGGGACAGGACGCCGGGGTTGTGGACGTCGGCGGCGGCACGGCCTGCGTGTTCAAGATCGAGTCGCACTCGCACCCCTCGGCGATCGAGCCGTACCAGGGGGCCGCCACCGGCGTCGGAGGGATCATCCGGGACATCCTGTCGATGGGGGCTCGGCCGGCCGCGCTGCTCGATCCGCTCCGGTTCGGGCCGCTCGACGACCCCCGGAACCGGTACCTGTTCTCGGGCGTGGTGGCGGGGATCGGGGGGTACGGGAACTGCATCGGGGTTCCCACGGTGGGGGGCGAGGTGAAGTTCGCCGCCTGCCACGGCCCGAACCCGACCGTGAACGTCCTGTGCCTGGGCTTCGCCAAGGCCGACCGGGTCCAGGTCGGCCGGCGGGGCGGCGAGGGCAACGTGCTGGTCCTGATCGGAGCGGCGACGGGTCGGGACGGGATCGGCGGGGTCAGCGTGCTGGCCTCCCGAACCATCGAGGAGGACGCCCATGAGTCCAGGCCCAGCGTCCAGATCGGCGATCCGTTCGCGGAGAAGCTGCTGGTCGAAGCCTGCCTGGAGCTGGCGGACCGCGGCCTGCTATGGGGCATCCAGGACCTGGGCGGCGCGGGGTTGACCTGCGCGATGAGCGAATCGGCCGCCCGGGCGGGTGTCGGGGCCGACCTCGACCTGGACGCCGTCCCGCTCCGCGAACCGGGCATGGAGCCGTTCGAGATCCTGACCTCGGAGTCGCAGGAGCGGATGCTGGCCATCGTCAGGCCCGAGGACGCCGAAGCGGTGGAGGAGGTCTGCACGCGGTGGGGCCTTCGGGCCAGTCGGATCGGGAAGCTCCGGGGCGGGTCGGTGCTCGTCGTTCGCCACGGCGGCGAAGTCGTGGCCCGCCTGCCGGCCCGGGCCCTGGCCGACGAGGGGCCCGAGTACGACCGCCAGCACGAGCCGCCGTCCGGACTGGCCCGCCTGCGCGAAGAGGACCCCGCCGATGCGCCGGCGCCGGCTTCGCTGGAGGACGCCTTCCTGGAGGTGCTCGGATCGCCCGGGGTGGCCAGCATGCGGTGGGTGTACGAGCAGTACGACTCGCTGGTGCAAGGGGGGACCGTCCTGGGACCCGGGGCCGACGCCAGCGTGATCCGCCTGGAGGGCACGATCCGGGCGGTGGCCGTCTCGACCGACGGGAACGGCCGGTTCGCGCTCCTCGATCCCTACCTGGGCGGGGCGCATGCGGTGGCCGAGGCCGCCCGCAACGTGGCCACCGCCGGCGCCCGTCCTCTGGCGGTCACGAACTGCCTGAACTTCGGGAACCCGGAGCGCCCCGAGGTGATGTGGCAGTTCGCGGAGGCGGTCCGGGGGATGGGGGCGGCCTGCCGCGCGCTGGGCACGCCGGTCACCGGGGGCAACGTCAGCTTCTACAACGAATCCGGGGACTCCGCCGTCTACCCCACGCCGGTCGTCGGGGTGGTCGGCCTGCTCGACGACTACCGCCTGCTGGTGCGCCACGCGTTCCCGTCCGGGGGCCTCTCGATCTATCTGCTGGGCCGGACGCTGCCCGAGCTGGGCGGATCGCAGTACGCGGACGTCCTTCTGGGGAACGTCACCGGCAAGCCGCCCGCGCTCGACCTGGACGCCGAAGCAGCCCTCCATCGCTTCCTGTACGACTGCGCGCGCCAGGACCACCTTGCGTCGGCGCACGACTGCAGCGACGGCGGCTTGGCCATCACCCTGGCCGAGTCCGCCATCGCCGGGGGGGTCGGCTTCACGGTGGCCTCCCCCGAGCCGTCGCTCCCGGCCCACGTCGCGCTGTTCTCCGAGTCGGCCTCCCGCGTGGTGGTCACCGTTCGGCCCGGCCGGGAGTCGGAGTTCGAATCGCTGGCCGGGTTCCACTCCGTTCCCTACTCGCGACTCGGCCTGACCGGGGGCTCCCGGCTCCGGTTCGAAGGCGCCTTCGAGGTCGACCTGTCCGACGCGCTGGTCGTGTTCGAGGGCGCCATCCCCAGCCGGATGGCCGGCGAGCGGGTGGCCGGATGAGGGATCGCCCGGGCGCGTCGGAGGCGGGTGTTACCATCGACCTGATCGTGGGAAGCGAGAGCCCGAAGGAAGCGTGCGGCCTGTTCGGCGTGTGGGCGCCCCACGAGGAGGTCGCCAGACTGACCTTCTTCGGCCTCTTCTCGCTGCAGCATCGCGGTCAGGAATCTGCCGGGATGGCCGTCTCCGACGGCGAGCAGATCCTGGTCTACCGCGACCTCGGCCTGGTCAGCCAGGTGTTCCATGAGCGGACCCTGGCCACCCTCCAGGGCGACCTGTGCATCGGCCACACCCGGTACTCGACCACCGGCT
Source organism: Actinobacteria bacterium UBA5176 (assembly GCA_002413305.1). GTDB lineage: Bacteria > Actinomycetota > UBA4738 > UBA4738 > UBA4738 > UBA4738. The sequence continues at coordinate 55,812 of DHWS01000143.1, forward strand.
CGACCACCTGGGACAACGCGCAGCCGGCGTTCAAGACCCACGGGACGAAGGGCCTGGCCATCGGGCACAACGGCAACCTGGTCAACACGGCCGAGCTGGCCGAGGAGGTCGGCCGGCGCGGGCCGGCAACGACCGACAGCGATCTGGTGGCCACGCTGCTGGCCCGGCATCTCGACGACGGCCTGGAGGCGGCCGGCCTGCGGGTGCTCCCCCGGCTCTCCGGCGCGTTCTGTTTCGTGATGATGGACGAACGGACCGTCTTCGCGGCCCGCGACCCCCACGGCATCCGGCCACTGTCGCTGGGTCGGCTGCCAGGGGGAGGCATCTGCGTGGCCTCCGAGACCTGCGCCCTGGACGTGGTCGGCGCCCAGTTCATCCGGGACGTCGAACCCGGCGAGCTGGTCTCCATCGACGAGCGGGGGATCCGCAGCCTCCGCTTCGCCGAATCGCCCCGCCCGGCGCTCTGCCTGTTCGAGTTCGTCTACCTCTCCCGGGCCGACTCGCGGATGTTCGGACGGAGCGTGCACGAGGTCCGCCGGGAGATGGGCCGTCGCCTGGCCGCCGAGGCGCCCGTCGACGCCGACATGGTCATCCCGGTGCCGGACACGGGGAACAGCGCCGCCCAGGGGTTCGCCCAGGCGGCCGGCATCCCCTATGGCGAGGGACTGATGAAGAACCGCTACATCGGCCGGACCTTCATCGAGCCCAGCCCGGCCCTCCGCCAGCGTGGGGTGAAGCTGAAGCTGAACCCCCTGCCGGACGCGATCCGGGGAAAGCGGCTGGTGGTGGTGGACGACTCGATCGTTCGGGGCACGACCACGCGGCAGATCGTGCAGGTCCTGCGGGAGAGCGGGGCGCGGCAGGTCCACCTGCGCATCGTCAGCCCTCCCATCCGGTGGCCCTGCTTCTACGGGATCGACATGTCCACCCGCGGGGAGCTGATCGCCGCCGGGTCCGGCGTGGAGGAGATCCGGGGCTTCGTCGGGGCCGATTCTCTGGCCTACCTCTCCCTGGACGGGCTGGTCTCGGCCACGGAGGCGCCGGCGAGCGCGTTCTGCCGGGCGTGTTTCGACGGGCAGTATCCGGTCCCCGTGGGGGAGTCCGAGCCGTCGAAGTTCGCGCTCGAGCGGTTGTGAGCTCGGGACCCCAGGGGCCGGGCGCCGGCCAGGAAGCCTACCGGGAGGCCGGGGTCGACCTGGAGGCCGCGTCGGCGGCGATCGAGGCGATCCGCGACCTGGCCGGTGAGGCGGGCCGGCCCGAGGTGGTCCGCGGGGTCGGGGGGTTCGCCGGGCTCGTGGACCTGGGCGACGGCAGGGTCCTCTCGGCCTCCACCGACGGCGTCGGGACCAAGCTCGAGGTCGCCCGGCGGGCCGGCAGGCTCGACACCGTGGGGATCGACCTGGTGGCGATGTGCGCCAACGACGTGGTGTGTACCGGCGCCAGGCCCCTGTTCTTCCTGGACTACGTGGCGGTGGGGAATGTGGTCCCGTCCCGGGTCGCCGCTTTGGTGGCGGGAGTGGCCGAAGGCTGCCGCCGGGCCGGGTGCGCACTCCTGGGCGGCGAGACCGCCGAGCATCCCGGGACCATGCCGGAGGACGGGTTCGACCTGGCCGGGTTCTGCGTGGGGATCGCCAACCGGGGCGAGCTGCTGGACCCGAGCCGGGTGGAACCGGGCGATGCCCTCCTGGGGTTCCCGTCCACCGGGCTGCACGCGAACGGCTTCAGCTTGGTCCGGCGGGTCCTGCTGGAAGGCGCCGCCGCCCGGCCACTGGACGAACTCGTCCCGGTGCTCGGGCGAACCCTCGCCGACGAGCTGCTGGAGCCGACCGCGATCTACGCCCAACCGGTGCTAGCGCTGGCCGCCGAGGGACTGGCCCGGTCGGCCGCCCACATCACGGGCGGTGGGTTCGGCGAGAACGTGCCCCGGGCGCTGCCGGAGGGGCTGGCGGCCTGGATCGATCCTTCCACGTGGCACCGCGCGCCGATCTTCGACCTGGTCGCGGGGGCGGCCGGTCTGGAGGCCCGGGACCTGTTCGATGTGTTGAACATGGGGATCGGGATGGTGGTGGTCGTGCCGGCCGACCGGGCGGTCCATGCCCGGTCGGTGGCGTCGGACGCAGGTGTGGAGGCGGTGCAGATCGGGGAAGTAATCCAAGCAGAGAGCGGAACGGGGACCGCCTCACGGGTGAGCATCGGGTTTGCACGATCCGGGTGAGACCGGTCATCGTAGGCCCGGGCAAGGAACCTCGAGCCTGTACGCTGGCCCCTGGACAGGGAACGGAGCGGAGACTGATGCCACCTCGCGTCCTCATCGTGGAGGACGAAGCGGACCTGGCCTGGGTCGAGCAGTTCAATCTGGAGACCGAGGGCTACGAAGTGCTCGTGGCACCCGAGGGGCGCTCGGCGATCGAAGCCCTGTCCTCGTTCGACCCGGACGTCCTGGTCCTGGACGTGATGCTTCCGTACGTGGACGGATGGCAGGTCCTGGCCAGGATGCGTGAGATGCCCAGTGCCCGCCGCCCCAAGGTCATCATGGTCTCCGCCGCCGCCGGGGCCAGCGACCAGGCCAAAGCCGAAGAGTATGGGGTGGGTTCGTTCCTGGCCAAGCCGTTCGACATGGAGGACCTGGTCCGGGCCGTGGGAGAGGCGCTGACGCCCGCCTGAGCCCTCAGCCCCCGACGACCTTTCCGAACCGGACGCCCAGGGCCGGCACGCGGGCCAGCTCGCCGTCCTTCTTGCGGACCAGGTAGGTGTTGGCAGCTTCGTCCCAGAACTCGAAGACGCCGACGGCCTCGTTCACGTAGCCGTTCGGCAGCTCGTACTGGAACGAGACGCGCTTGCCCACGTCGGTCGGTGCCACCAGGTTCTGCCGGGCCATCGTGGTGCAGACCCTACCGCCGGCCGGCGCGCCCCGTCATCCGCGGACCCGGGCGATCGTGCCGCCTGGGGGCTCGGGGAACGCTTCGGGATGGATCGCCCACGCCAGGATCTCCAGGCCGTCGACCAGCCGGGGGCCGGGCCGCGAGAAGTAGGAGGTGGCTTCCACGGCGAACACCGCGCCGATGCGGGCGGCCGGGGTGCCCGCGAAGTCCGGTTGGGCGAACAGGCCCTCCGCTTCTGCTTCGGCCTCCTCGAGGTAGTAGCCGCATGGCATGAACACGATGACCTCGGGGCCGGCATCGCCGATCTGGCGCCAGGTCACCGCGCGGGACGGGGAGGGATCCGGGGGTTCGGCTTTCCCGGCCAGGAGGTTCGTGCCGCCGGCCACCTCGACCATGCCGGGGATCCAGTGTCCGGCCACGTACGGCGGGTCGCTCCACTCCAGGCAGAACGTGCGGATCGTCGGGAGGCGAGCGGCGGCGGCCTTGATCCGGTCGATCCGGGCCCGCAGACCCGCCACCAGCTCCTCGCCGCGCGCTTGCGTCCCCGTTGCCTCCGCCACGTCGGTGATGCAGCCCAGGACCTCGTCCAGCGTGTTCGGGTCCAGGGAGAGGACCGTGGAAGAGGTGCCGAGCTCCTTGAGGGCATCTTCGACCTGGCCGCTCGGCACGGCGCACACGCGGCAGAGGTCCTGGGCGAGGATCAGGTCGGGCTGGATCTGGCGGATCAGGTCCTTGTCGAGCCGGTAGATCGATTCCTGCCGGTCCATGAACCCGGCCACCAGTCGGTCGACCTCCCCGGCGGAGAGCTGCCGGCCCTGGGGGAGCGCGCTCTCGGAGACGACCGGCTTGCGCTCCGCCTCTGGCGGGAAGTCGCAGTCGCCGGTCACCCCGTCCAGCGAGTCGCCCAGACCCAGCGCGAACACGATCTCGGTGGCCGACGGCAGCAGCGAGACGATCCTCACCGGCGCGAAGCCTACCGGGGGAGCGAGCCGAGCTTGAAGGGGCTCTCCAGGAAGTCTCCCAGGGCCTTCAGGGCCCGCCCGGCCTCGGCTCCGTCCATCACCCGGTGGTCGAACGAGAGCGAGAGCGTGGTTGCCGGGCGGGGTTCGACCTTCCCGTCCACGACCAGGGCCCGAGGTTCGATCACCCCCAGAGCGAGGATGGCCGCCTCGGGGTGATTGATGATCGGGGTGCCGCTCTGGCTGCCGAACGACCCGACGTTGGAGACGGTGATGGTGCTGCCCACCATGTCCTCCGGCTTCGAACGGCCGGCGCGGGCAGCTTCGGCCAGCCGGCCGATCTCCCGGTGGAGCTCGAGGATGCCCATCTCTTCGGCGCCGTGGACCACGGGGACGACCAATCCCTGCTCGGTATCGGTGGCCACACCGACGTGGATACGGTCGTGGAGCACGATCGCGGGCTCCTCGGGGGCGAAGGTGGAGTTCAGCAGGGGATGGAGCCGGCACAGTTCGATCAGCGCCCGGACCACGATGGGGAGCGGGCTGACCTTCTGGCCCTCGTCCCGGGCGAGTTCCTCGCGGAACAGCTGGAGCCAGTGGCAGTCCACGGTGTTGAACACGGTGACGTGGGGGATCTCGCGGGCGGAGCGCGTCATCCGTTCGGCGATCAACCGCCGGGTCCCACGGACCGGGATGCGCCGGCCGGCGACGATGGTCGGAACGGCCCGAAGTGGGGCGGGAGCCTCCTCCGCCTCTTCCGGGGATCGCCGGACGACGTCTTCCCGGGTGACGCGGCCGTTCGGGCCCGTTCCCTCGACCGACGCCAGGTCGATGCCGAGCTCCTTGGCCAGCCTGCGCACGGGGGGGGTGGCCCGGACTCGGCCCCCTCCGGCAGCGTTGGCTCTTGCCGACGGCGCGGCGGGATCCCGTGCCTGCGGCTCGCCCGGGGGCTCTTCCTCCTCCACTCCATACCCGACCAGCACGGCCTGGCGCTTCGGCTTCGCCTCGGGCGGCGCGGGCGCGTTCGTTCCCTCCGCGCCCACCTCGATCGAGACCAGCGGCGCGCCGACCATCACCACGTCGCCCTCGGCGCCGTGGAGCGTCCGGACGACGCCCTCCCACGGCGAGGGGATCTCGACGACGGCCTTGGCCGTGTTCAGGTCGGCCAGCGGTTGGTTGAGCTCGACGTGGTCCCCTTCCGCGACCTTCCACGAGATGATCTCGGCGTCCTCGAGACCTTCGCCGAGGTCCGGCAGCAAGAAGTCGCGGACCGCCATCAGTACTCGATCACCCGGCGGACCGCGGCCAAGACCCGTTCGATGCTCGGCACGTAGTTCGACTCGATCGTCGCCGGCGGGTAGGGGATGTCGTAGCCGGTGACCCGCAGGACCGGGGCCTCCAGGTAGTCGAACGCGTCCTCCATCAGCCGGGCCACGACCTCGGCGCCGAACCCGAGTGTCATCGGCGCCTCGTGGACCACGACGGCCCGCCCGGTGCGCTGGACCGAAGAGGCCAGCGCGTCCAGGTCCAGTGGTACCAGCGAACGCAGGTCGACCACTTCGACCTCACCGAGCCCGTCGGCGGCCGCCCGCTCGGCCACCTGGAGGGACCGGGCCACCATCGCCCCGTAGGCGAAGATCGTGCAGTCGGACCCAGGGCGCACGGTTCGCGCCGTGCCAATCGGGAGCGCGTCGTCGTCGGACAGCGTGCCGCTCTCCTTCGACCAGTACCGGCTCTTGGGCTCGAAGAACACCACCGGGTCGGGGTCGGCGATCGACGCGCGGAGCAGCTGGTAGGCGTCGATGGCCGAGGACGGCGTCACCACCTTCAGGCCCGACGTGTGGGCGTAGTACGCCTCGGGGCTGTCGTTGTGATGCTCGGCCCCCCCGTACCCGCCGGTGTAGGGGATGCGGATGACCATGGGCATCGTGACCCGCCCTCGGGTCCGGTTCCGGAACTTCGCCACGTGGCTGATGATCTGGTCCAGCGCGGGGTAGCTGAACCCGTCGAACTGCATCTCGCCGACCGGATGCCACCCCGCCATGCACAGCCCCACCGAGACGCCCGCGATGCCCGCTTCGGCCAGCGGCGTGTCGAACACCCGCTCGGTGCCGAACTCGCCCTGCAGCCCGTCCGTGACCCGGAAGACTCCCCCAAGCTTCCCGACGTCCTCACCCAGGATCAGCATGCGCGGGTCGTCGGTGAGCGAATCGCGGAGGGCCTGGTTCAGCGCCTTGACCATGGTCACCTCAGGCATCGCGCGCTCCCTCCGAGGGCGCCCCGAACCGAAGGGCCTCGTCGCGTTGACGCGCCAGGTGCTGGGGGAGGTCGCCGGCGAACACCCATTCGAACATCTCGCGCACCGGACGCGGCTCGGAGCCGATCACGCCGGCTCGCAGGTGGGCGGCGAACTCCCGCGCCTCGGCCTCGACCTGTTCGTAGAACGCGTCGTCGGCGTGGCCGGAGGCGGAGAGCCAGTTCTGGTAGCGGTCCACCGGGTCGAGCGCCTTCCACCGTTCGACCTCCTCGTCCGGACGGTAGCGCGAGGCGTCGTCGGCGGTGGAGTGTGCGCCGATCCGGTACGTGACGGCCTCGATCAGCGTGGGCAGCCCCTCCTCGCGGGCCCGGGCCGCGGCCTCGCGCACGGCGACGTAGACGGCCAGCACGTCGTTGCCGTCGACCCGCACGCCGGGGAACCCGTAGGCTTCGGCCTTCCTCCAGATGGGGGCGACCGTCTGGGCGGCGAGCGGCACGCTGATCGCCCACTGGTTGTTCTGGCAGAAGAAGACCACCGGCGCCCGGAACACGGCGGCGAAGTTGCAACCCTCGTGGAAGTCACCCTCGGAGGTCGCGCCGTCGCCGAAGTAAGCCAGCGTGGCCACCGGGTGCCCGTCGAGCTTCGCGCCCATGGCGTATCCGACCGCGTGCAGGATCTGCGAGGCGACCGGCACGGTCACGTAGCCGAACCCGTGTGCCGGCCCGTCATACGTCCCTCCGTGCCACGTGGCACGGTAGAAGTGCAGGTACTCGACCAGGTCGACGCCCCGCACCACCGCGGCGCCCAACTCCCGGTACGACGGGAAGAGCCAATCCGAGCGCTCCATGGCGAAGGCGCTCCCCACCTGCGCGGCCTCCTGCCCGACCAGCGGCGGGTAGACGGCCAGTTCGCCCTGCCGCTGCAGCGCGGTGGCTTCGAGGTCGGCCCGCCGGACCAGCGCCATCAGGCGATACAGCTCCCGGAGCCCCTCCTCCTTCAGTCCCAGCGTGGAGAGGTCGGGTTCGGGTTCGCCGTCCCGGGGGATGACCCGAAGGAGACCCTGACGTTCGCCGTCGAGCGACGTGGGGGTGGTGGTCATACGGCGGCCACGCCGGGTCAGGTCCGGCCCCAGATCTTCGCCCAGCCCCGCCCGCCCGGCACCCAGTACAGCCGGACCCGCCCGATCTTCTCCATGCGCTCCCGGGCGAACTCGTCGGCCGAGGCGGCGGCGGACATGTGGCGCTCCCGGGCGATCTGGAAGATCTCGCGGACGTTCCGGTAGATGTTCTCCACGCGCGACTTGGCCCGGGCCGGGTTGTAGCCCTGCAGCTCGTCGCTGACGTTGATGAGGCCGCCGGCGTTGATCACGTAGTCGGGCGCGTACACGATGCCCGCCGCAGCCAGCGCCTCGCCGTGTTCGGGCCGCTCGAGCTGGTTGTTGGCCGAACCCGCCACGACCCGGCACTTCAGCTCGGGCAGCGTGTCGTCCCGGATCACGCCGCCCAGGGCACAGGGAGCGAAGATGTCGCAGGGGACCGCATGGATCTTATCGGAGTCGGTGGTCTCGACGCCGAAGTCTTTCACGGCCTTGGCGAGCGCGTCGACGTCCACGTCGGAGACCACGACCTGCGCGCGGGCTTCGATCAGGTGCTTCACGAGGTGATATCCGACCTTGCCCACGCCCTGGACCGCGACCCGCCGGCCCTCCAGCGAATGATCGCCCCACGCCTCCTCGGCGCAGGCGATCATCCCGAGGTACACCCCGTAGGCGGTCACCGGCGAGGGGTCGCCGGATCCGCCCAGCTCGGGCGAGACGCCGGTCACGTACCGGGTCTCCCGGCGCACGATGTCCATGTCCTCGCGTGCCGTCCCGATGTCCTCGGCGGTGATGTAGCGCCCGCCCAGCGATTCGATGAACCGGCCGTACGCCCGCAGGAGCTCCTCGCTCTTGATCCGCTTGGGATCCCCGATGATGACGGCCTTCCCGCCCCCCAGGTCCAGGCCGGCGGCGGCGGCCTTGTAGCTCATCCCGCGCGACAGCCGGAGCACATCGGTGAGCGCCTCGCCTTCCGACGCGAACGGGTAGAAGCGGGTCCCCCCGAGAGCCGGTCCCAAGGTGGTCGAATGGATGGCGATGATGGCCCGCAGCCCCGTGGGCGGGTCGTGGAAGAACACGACCTCTTCGTATTCGCCGTCGAGCTGATCGAACACGGACATCGAACGGTCCGAGGCAGTCACGCGCTTCTCTCCCGGCTCGTAGGGTGGCGCGCTGGTGAGTCTAGCAAACGACCCAGTCCCGGCCGCCGCCGGTTTCTGGGGCGACGGTTGCTCAACCTATAATTCGGCCGTGCTTCCCTGCGCCTACCTCCGGATCTTCCGGCCGCTGGCCACCTTCCACGACGAGGAGCGGGGGAGCTGGGAGCGGTACATCCTGGCGGGAGGCGAGCCGCCGCCCCATCGTCCTGTTTACCGCGAGCGCTCGGCGGAGAGGTCGCCGGCCGTCGGGCTGCTGGCGTCGGCCGAGGGCGAGTACGCCGACATCCGGCTGGTGGAGGGGGAGTACTTCGTCTGTCCGTGGCGGACCCGCCTCCGGGTGCTGGCCAGCCTGATCTCGCTCCGGGAGTCGGGCCCCGCCGAGGTGGTGGAGACCTTCGTCCCCGACTCGGAGGTCCGCCGGGCGGCGCGCGAGCTGGCGAAGCTGAAGCGTCGCGAACCGTCCGCCGCGCCGTCCATGCTGCAGAGCCCGTGGCACGTGCCGGTCCGGTGGTTCCTGCTGGTCGACGACCCCGAGCGCCACCTGGCCGATACGGCGTCCGGTGACCACCGGCTGTGGTACTGGACGC
>DHWS01000143.1:64898-65279 GCA_002413305.1 Actinobacteria bacterium UBA5176
GGTACTGGACGCCGCTGCCGGTGGCGAAGAAGCGGGCCGAGACGGCGCTGCAGGTCCTGCGCCGTTCGGCGCTGTCGCCGCTGGTCGACCTGGTCCAGGATCTGGCCCAGTGGCTGCAGTCGTTCCACCCGAGTTCCTTCCTCGAGCTGGACTACGCCGGCGTTTCGTCGCTGTTCACGTGGGACGAACTGGACAACGACCACAGCGGACGGGAGATCCAGGAGGCTGTCGAGGCGATCGCCCGGCCGGGCGGGATGGCCCGGGCCGCCGAGCTCTACCAGGGTGTGGCGATGCGGTGGGCCGACGCGATGGGCCGTGACTCGCTGAATTGAACGCTTCGTTCCTTCGGTGTGGCGAGGGGGCAGAATCGAACTGCCGACA
>DHWS01000143.1:65442-68097 GCA_002413305.1 Actinobacteria bacterium UBA5176
GGGGCAGAATCGAACTGCCGACACCGCGGTTTTCAGCGCCGCCCCGAGCGTTCGCCGCCGTCCGCCGTCGTTCATTGCCGCAGGTCAGCGCCGTCCTGCTGTCCGTCCTCGTTCGCTGGCATCCGCGCCGGTTCGCTCCCGAAGTCACACCTGAAGTCACAGCGCTCGGGTGCCGTACCGTCCCCCAACCCATTACGGAATGTCCGTCGGCCAGCCCTGCCGCGCCTCGATCGCTCTTGCGCACTGACTCAAGCTCGGGGGAACGGGCTCTTGCTGACAAGCCTGCAAGGCAGCCAGGGAGCGGGAGGCGTCCCTCTGTCCACTGGCGACGAAGAGGATGTTGCAGACAAGGTTGAGGATCGGATCACGCCTAGGTCCAGTGCTGTCGAACGTCTGCTCGCCTCTCGTTCCGAAACTCAAGGAACTGGCCGAGCGGAGGTCCTGAGCGACTGTCCCGCTGCCTTCGTTGCTGGACCCGCCCAGATAGGCATCAGTGACGGTGAAGGTGTGAGCGTTGACGTCGACCTCGACATTCCACTCCTCATCACCCGACGGTGACCGCCAAGAGGCGGAGGGACCGCCCAGAGATGAAGGCAGGGGCGCGCAGTCGCTGTTGAACTGCGCTTGGGAATCTGTCATGGCGCGCCGTGCTGCATCGTCCCGCTGCATAGACGTGAGCGGGCGGATCTGCGGCGCGGCGGCTGTCGAACACGCGCTGACCAGGAGAGCCAGCAGCAGCCAGGTTCCCCAGAGGCCACGAGAACGTCCAGGACTGAGACCCATGAAACGAGATTCTGCGCGCTTTTGCCTCGGGTGCCGACTGCCCGCCCATCCACACTTTCGTCTACACTCCGAGCCGTGGACTCGCCCCTTCCCGAGCCCGGCGGTACGCTGATCCGCCACTTCTCATCATGTCCCTCGGAATAGTCATCAAGGCTCCCGAGGGGCTCGTTCTGGCCGCGGAGAGTCGTGTGACTCTCACGGCCACCCCACCAGGCGGCACTCCGATCCATGTGAACTACGACAACGCGACCAAGCTGCTGTCCTTCAGCGAGCCGAACAGAAGCGTTGCCGCCGTCACCTACGGCGTGGCCGCCATAGGCCTTCGAACGGCGCATAGCTACATCCCGGAGTTCGAGGCCGGGCTGCCACCCGACCGGCTCGGAATCGCGGACTTCGCGCAGAAGCTAAGCGACTTCTACATGCAGCAGTGGCATGCCGTCATGCTGGCGGACTACCAAGGGCCGAGCATGACGTTCGTGGTCGGCGGCTACGATGAGGGCGAGCCATATGGCACGGTCTGCCAATTCGATATCCCAGTTCGGCCGGACCCCTTCGAACAGAACACCGGTGACCAATTCGGCATCACATGGGGCGGCCAACGGGAATTCGTGGACAGGCTCATCCAGGGCTACGACAGCCGCTTAGTGGAGGTCGTCACGAACGCCCTCAACCTCGACGCTAATCAGGTTGTCACGCTGACCCAGGAGCTCACCCCGTTCCAGATGGCGGTCCCCTTGCAGGCGATGCCGCTGCAGGACTGCGTAGACCTTGCAGTCTTCTTCGTGCGAACGACCATCTCTGCACAGGAGCTGACGGTGGGTCTTCGCGGATGCGGTGGTCCTATCGACGTCGCGGTCATCCGCCGCCGGGAAGGAATGACCTGGATTCAGCAGAAGAAGCTCGAAGGAGAGTACGGGCTGGTGGGTCAAGAGACCCTGTAGGGTTGGCGATAAGGAGGGAAGAAGCCATGCCCACACACGAAGCGAATGAGGGATTCATCATCCTCGATATCCCGACGCTTTCCGAGCATGCCCTGAGCGCGCACCTGCGAGTCGCGGACTCTCGGAGAGTCGCGCGTGAGTGGCAGATCGAGGCGTACCTCACGACACCTGAAGGCGTACCGGTCGAGCAAGGTTCTTCGCACATCCTGGCGAACCTGGCCTGAAAACCCCCTTCCGAACACGGGAGGGTCCCGCCAATTCAGCACTTCCGTTTGGGTCTACTCAGCGGCTTCGTTGCGCAGCGCCTCCAGGATCGCCGAGAACGGCCTCGCCTGATCCCCGATCGTCAGGTTCCCGGACGCGACCCGGAAGTCCGTCACCGTCGGCAGGTCGCCCACGAACCGTAGCCCGTACTCGCGGGCCAGAGCGACCCTTGCCGCCTTCAGCTCGGCGATTGCGGCCGCATACCGCGCCCGGGCGGCGGCCTCGCGCTCGGAGATCGCGCCCAGCCACGCCCCGCGCCGGGACTCGGCCAGGGCGGCCAAGGCGGCGCTGGCCTCATCGAACAGGGCGCCGCGGGCGGCGGCCGGGCCCGGCCCGCGGTTGGCTTGATGTAACCTGAGAGATCGGCGAGGCAGGGAGGAGGGTGCGGTGGGAGATGACCGATTCGGGGAGCTCAAGGCGAAGGCGGCAAGCGAGGGACTGACGAGCGACGAGGCTGACGAGCTCGGGCGCCTGTATGCCGAGAACGCAGGGGAGCCCTACACGGACGCCAAGTCCGGGAGCGATGCCGATGTGGTTTCCCAGGACCAGGAGGGCCAGGAGCGGCGGAAGCTGGAGGCGGCCGACCAAGCCGAAGCAACGCAAGAACGAGACCGATCGCAGGGCTTCGCACCGGGCGAGCCGGGCGAGCCTAAGTAGGACTGCAGCC
>DHWS01000096.1 GCA_002413305.1 Actinobacteria bacterium UBA5176
TATTTCACAGACGCACCACTAGGTGTGCAGGCCGACGGCCGTTCGGTCACCACGGTCGAGGGCCTCATGCAAGGGCGGGGCGCTGCATCCGATCCAGGCCGCGTTCAAGGAGGAGCACGGCCTGCAGTGCGGCTTCTGCACCCCCGGCATGATGCTGGTGGGTTCGGCGCTGCTCGAAGACAACCCGTCGCCCACCGACGACGAGGTCCGGTGGGCGATCTCCGGCAACATCTGCCGGTGCACGGGCTATATGAACATCGTGAAGGCGATCCAGGCCGCGGGGAGCGCGATGGCCGAACAGCAGGCCGCCGAGTCCGTACCGGCCGCGGCGAGCTGAGGGAGGCACCGGGAGATGGCGACCGAAGCGAACGAGATCCGCGGGCTGGGACACAGCGTCAAGCGCAAGGAGGACGACCGGTTCATCCGCGGCCGGGGCAACTACATCGACGACGTGAAGCTTCCCAATATGCTGCACATGGCGATCCTTCGAAGTCCGATGGCCCACGCGAAGATCAACTCGATCGACACGTCGAGGGCCGCGGCCCTGCCGGGTGTGGTCGCGGTGGTCACCGGGGAGCTGATGGGCCAGCACAACCTGGCATGGATGCCGACGCTCTCCTACGACACCCAAGCCGTGCTGGCCACCGACAAGGTCCGGTTCCAGGGGCAGGAGGTGGCGGCGGTCATCGCCGAGGACCTCTACGTCGCGAAGGATGCCCTCGAGCTGATCGACGTGGACTACGAGCCGATCGAGGCCATCGTCACGCCCCAGCGGGCCCTGGAGTCCGACGCCCCGGTCATCCGCACCGACAAGGCGGACGTGACCGACAACCACATCTACCACTGGGAGTCGGGCGACAAGGACCAGACCGACGCGGCGTTCGCCGCCGCCGACAAGGTGGTCGCGCTGGACACGTTCTACCCGCGTTCACACCCCTCTCCGGTCGAGACGTGCGGGTGCGTGGCCGACGTGAACCCGGCAACCGGGATCGCCACCATCTGGATGACCACGCAGGCCCCGACCCTGATCCGGACGGTGTTCGCGCTGGTGGCGGGGCTGCCGGAGGAGAACATCAAGATCATCTCTCCGGACATCGGGGGCGGGTTCGGGAACAAGGTGCCGGTCTACCCGGGCTACGTGGTGGCCACTGCGGCGTCCCTGTTGATCGGCCGGCCGGTGAAGTGGATCGAGGAGCGCACGGAGAACCTGATCTCGACGGGGTTCGCCCGGGACTTCCACATGCACGGCGAGCTGGCCCTGAAGGACGACGGGACGATGCTCGGCCTCCGGGTGTCGCTCCTGGCCGACGAGGGCGCCTTCCACGCCGACGCCCAGCCGACCAAGTTCAAGGTCGGGCTGTTTCACATCGTCACCGGCTCCTACGACATGCCGGCGGCACACGTGACGGCCGGCGGGGCGTACACGAACAAGGCGCCCGGAGGCGTGGCCTACCGGTGTTCGTTCCGGGTGACCGAGGCCTCGTACCTCATCGAGCGTCTCGTCCAGAACGCCGCCTACGAGTTGGGCATGGACCCGGCCGAGCTCCGCATGAAGAACTTCATCAAGCCCGAGCAGTTCCCGTACAAGAGCGCGACGGGCTTCGAGTACGACAGCGGGAACTACGAGGGCGCGGCGAAGCTGGCCATGGAGAAGCTGGGCTACGACCAACTGCGCAAGGAGCAGGCCGAAGCGCGCGCCCAGGGGAAGCTGCTGGGGATCGGGATGGCCTCGTTCACCGAGGTGGTCGGGGCCGGGCCCAGCAAGGACTACGACATCCTCGGGCTGAAGATGTTCGACTCGGCTGAGCTCCGGGTCCACCCCACCGGCAAGGCCATCCTGAAGATCGGCGTGCAGACCCAGGGTCAGGGCCACGAGACCACCTTCGCCCAGATCGTGGCCAGCCAGCTCGGCATCCAGCCGGAGGACGTCCTGGTCCAGCACGGCGATACCGACAACGCACCGTACTCGCTGGGGACGTATGCATCGCGCTCGACCCCGACGGCGGGCGCGGCCACGGCGATGGTCGCCCGGAAGGTCCGTGACAAGGCCAAGAAGATCGCGGCCCACCTGCTGGAGGTGAGCGAGGACGACCTGGAGTGGGAGGCGGACCACTTCTTCGTCAAGGGCGCCCCCGACAAGGCCAAGACCATCCAGGAGTGCGCGTTCGCCGCCTACACGAACTTCCCGGCCGGGATGGAGCCGGGCCTGGAGGACAACCACTACTACGACCCACCGAACATGACGTATCCGTTCGGGACGTACTTCGTGGCCGTCGAAGTGGACCCCGACACCGGCGAGTGGAAGGTGAACCGGATGGTCGCGGTGGACGACTGCGGGGTGCGCATCAACCCGATGATCGTGGAGGGCCAGATCCACGGCGGCCTGGCCGAAGGGTTCGGCATCGCGGCGATGGAGCAGATCACGTTCGACGAGAGTGGCAACTGCATCGGATCGAACTTCATGGACTACCTGCTGCCGACGGCGTGGGAGACGCCGAAGTTCGAGCTGGGGGAGACGGTGACCCCGTCGCCGCACCACCCGATCGGGGCGAAGGGGGTGGGCGAGTCGGCCACCGTGGGCTCACCGGCCGCCTACGTGAACGCGGTGATCGACGCGCTCCAACACCTGGGCGTGCGCAACATCGACATGCCGGTGACCTCGGCGAAGGTGTGGGAGGCCATGGAGAAAGCGAAGGGCGGCGCCGCGACCCCGTGACCCCCGACCTGTTCGACCTGGCCCGCGAGCTGCAGACCCGGGGGGAACCGTTCGCGTTCGCGACCGTGGTGTGGCGGCGGGCGCCGTCCTCCGGCCAGGTGGGCTCGCGGGCGATCATCACGGCCGACGGGTCGCTTCGCGGGTGGCTCTCGGGCGCCTGCGCGGAACCCGCCGTGATCGCCGAGGCGAAGAAGGCACTGGCCGAAGGTTCGCCCCGGCTCGTCTTCCTCGGCTCGCCCGAGGAGGTCGAGGCCCACCGTCGGGAAGGCATGGTGTCGGTCCCGATCTCCTGCACCAGCGAGGGGGCGCTCGAGGTGTACGTCGAACCGGTCTTTCCGTCCCCGCACCTGGTCGTGATCGGCCGCTCGCCCGCGGTCGACGCGCTGGCGTCCATGGCGCTGGCGCTGGGCTGGCGGGCGGTGGTCGTGGACGACCAGGGATCGGCGGCCGACCACGCCGGTGTTGCCTCGGTCGTGACCACACCGGATTTCCTGGGCGCGGGCGTGGACGAGGGCTCGTTCGTCGTGGTCGCCACGCAGGGGCACTACGACGAGGAGGCCGTGGAGCAGGCGCTGGCCACGCCGGCCGCCTACATCGGGCTGGTGGCGTCCCGGAAGCGGGCCGACGGTGTCCTCACCTACCTCCGGGACAAGGGCGTTGGCGAGCTGTCGCGGGTCCGCGCCCCCGCGGGCCTGGACCTGGGCAGCGTGTCGAACCAGGAGATCGCCGTGGCCGTCCTGGCCGAGCTGGTCCAGCTTCGGGCATCCGGCCAGCTCGCCGGGAGGACGCCCCAGACGCCGACCTCGACGGTCCACGAGGCGCTCGACCCGGTGTGCGGGATGACCGTCATGGTGGCCACCGCCCGCTACCGCGCCACCCACGAGGGCCGGACCGTCTACTTCTGCTCCGCGGGGTGCCGCAAGAAGTTCGAAGAGGACCCGTCGGCGTACGCGGAGACGTGACCGACCCGCGCGAGGCGCTCGCCGAGCCAACTGAGTCCTTCGACCCCGCCGGCGCGGAACTCGATCCGTTTCCCCGGTTCCTCCGGTGGTGGGCGCTGGCCCGTGAGGCCTCCCCGTACGCCGACGCGATGACGCTGGCCACCGCCTCCGCTGCGGGCGTGCCGACAGCCCGGATGGTTCTGCTGCGCGGGTTCGACCCTCGCGGGTTCGTCTTCTTCACGAACTCCGAGAGCGCGAAGGCCCGGGATCTGGACGAGAACCCGATGGCTGCGCTGGTGTTCGACTGGGCCGACCTGCACAGGCAGGTCCGGGCGACGGGTGCTGCGGAGCGCTTGGCGCGGGAAGAATCCGAGGCGTACTTCGCGCTCCGGCCTGTGGAGCACCGGTTGTCGACGTGGGCGTCGCCGCAGAGCCGGCCCATCGAGAACCGGGCGGCACTGGAGCGTCGGATCGAACAGGTCCGGCAGCGCTTCCCCGATACGGACGTCCCGCTCCCGCCGTTCTGGGGCGGGTATCGAGTGACGCCCGAAACCTTCGAGTTCTGGCAGGGCCGGGAGCACCGTCTCCACGACCGCGTCCGGTATACTCGTGATGGCGAAGTTTGGCGGATCGAACGCCTCGCGCCGTGACTCAGCCGGCGACGATCCGGGTCGACGACAGATGGACGGCGGTTCCACCGCGAAGCGAGTTCGGTATCTCAGCGATCTGGTCGACGCGTTCGACCAGGCGGCGCAGTTCCTCTTCGGAGGCGTCGCCCTGGATCTCGACGTCGTAGCGGATCGGGGTCGACACGGGCGAGTCGCCGGCATAGTCGCTGGACGCGGTCACCTGGACCCGCCG
The DNA here is from genome assembly GCA_002413305.1 of Actinobacteria bacterium UBA5176. GTDB lineage: Bacteria > Actinomycetota > UBA4738 > UBA4738 > UBA4738 > UBA4738. The sequence goes on from DHWS01000096.1 coordinate 4,519, forward strand.
GAGCCGGATCCCCGCCCGGGCCGCTTCGCGGAACAGGTCGTTCGAGATGCAGCCGGCGACGGCCAGGTTGAGGAGCTGCCCGCCGTTGAAGCCCTGTCCGCCGCCACCGGCCTCCGCCGGCCGGTCCACGACGAGGGTGAACGCGCCCGCGGAGCCGAGCGCGGTGGTGCGGCCATCGACCGAGATGATCTCCACGTCATACGCACCCATGACAACCTCCATCGCTGATCCAGGCCGAAGTGTGCGACCGGGCTCGCCCTCGGTGCAAGGGCACGGACAACGACGACCCTGGGAGCAACGATCCGGCACCCGGACCTACCGTCGGGTAGGCTGTGCCTCCGTCATGGGCACCTCGATCCTCGGCAGTCGCGTCCTCCGAACCGAGGACCCACAACTGGTCACCGGCGAGGCGAACTACGCCGAAGACGTGCCGGTCGAGGGCGCGTTGCACGCCGTGTTCGTCCGATCCTGGAGCGCCCACGCCACGTTCGAGACGGTCCACACGGATGACGCGGCGTCCATGCCCGGGGTGGTCGGCGTCTTCACCGCCCAGGACTTCGAGGAACTCCCCGCGATGTGGCTGTCCGGGGCGATCTCCGAGGAGATCGGGCGGCCGGTGATGGCCAGGGGTGTGGTCCGGTTCGTGGGCGAACCCGTGGCGGTGATCGTGGCCGAGACCCGGGGCCAGGCCATGGACGCCGCGGAGAACGTCTTCGTCGACTACGAGCCGCTGCCCCCGATCGTCGATCCCGCGCACGCGAACGACCCCGGCGCCCCCATCCTCTTCCCCGGCGCGGAATCGAACACCGTGTTCACGTTCGACATGGGCCACGGGGACGATTCGATCCTGCGGGACGCCGACGTGGTGGTCCGGGAACGGGTGGTGGCGCAGATCCTGGCCCCCGTCCCGATGGAGGCGAACTCGATCACTGTGGTGCCGGACGGTGAGGGGCTCACCGTCCACGCGTCGAGCCAGGTCGGACACGTCCTCCGGGACTCGATCGCCGAAGGCCTGAAGCTGCCCAGGGAGTCCGTCCGGGTCCTTTCGCGATGGGTCGGCGGGGGCTTCGGGGCGAAGATCGACCCCACGCCGGAGTACGTGGTGGTCGCCGCGCTGGCCCACCGGTTGCAGCGGCCGGTCCGGTGGATCGAGACGCGGTCCGAGAACCTGACCAGCATGACCCACGGCCGGGCCCGGGTCGGGGACATCGAACTGGGCGCCAAACGTGACGGGACCATGACCGGTATGCGCGTCCACCTGCTGGCGGACTATGGCGCGTATCCCGGGCTGGACGCGCTCGACGCGCTGCTCACGTTCCAGATGGCGAGCGGCGCGTACGCGATCCCGCGGGTCGGCTACCTGGTGACCGGGGTCGTCACCACCACCACGCCGAAGGCCGCGTACCGCGGGGCCGGCAGGCCAGAGGCGACCCAGTTCCTGGAGGTGGCGGTGGACCACCTCGCCGCCGAGCTCGGGATGGATCCCGCCGAGCTCCGCCGGAAGAACTTCGTCGCCCCCGGCGCATTTCCCTACATGACCCCGACCGGTGCGGAGTACGACTCCGGCGACTACGGACGAGCCCTCGACCGGGCGCTGGAGCTGGCCGGGTACGGGGAGGTTCGCGCCGAACAGGCCCGCCGGCGCGCGGCCGGCGATGGCTCGCTGCTCGGCATCGGGATCTGCTCCTACGTGGAGGTCACCGCCGTGGGGCCCGTCTCGGAGTTCGGCGGCGTGGAGGTCGAACCCGACGGGACCGTCCTGGTGCGGGCGGGGACCGGTCCCACCGGCCAGGGCCACGAGACCGCGTTCGCCCAACTGGCCGCCTCGTTGCTGGACGTGCCGATGGAGTCGGTGCGCGTGGTGGTGGGCGACACGGGCGACGTGCGAAGGGGCGAGGGGACGTACGGGTCGCGTTCGCTGCAGCTGGGAGGGAGTGCGGTGCACAAGGCGGGGATCACGGTGGTGGAGAAGGCACGGGCGCTGGCCGCCCACCTCCTGGAAGCCGCGGCCGAGGACATGGTCGTCCAGGACGGGCGGGTCGGGGTGGCCGGTGCGCCGGACCGGAGCATGACGTGGGCAGAGCTGGCCACGACGGCCGCCGATCCGGCGCGGCTCCCGGAGGGGATGGAACCGGGTCTGGCGGCCGACGGCACGTTCGCCCAGCCCGCGCAGACCTACCCGTTCGGAACCCACGTCAGCGTGGTCGAAGTGGACCCGGACACGGGCGCCGTGACGATCGTCCGCCACGTGGCCGTCGACGACTGCGGGCGGATCCTCAACCCGATGCTGGTCGACGGCCAGGTCCACGGCGGACTCGCCCAGGGCATCGCCCAGGCCCTGTTCGAATCGTTCGAGTTCGACGAGGGCGGCAACCCGTTGACAGCGAACCTCACCGTGTACGAGATGCCGGGCCCGCCGGACCTGCCCTCGTACGTGGTGGACCACACCCAGACGGACACGCCGCTGAACCCGCTGGGGGCGAAGGGGATCGGGGAGTCGGCCACGATCGGTTCGACCCCCGCGGTGCAGAACGCAGTGCTCGACGCGCTCCGACCGCTGGGCGTGCACCACCTCGACCTGCCGCTCACGCCGGAGAAGGTCTGGCGGGCGATCCGCGACGCGTCGGGACACGACTGAGCGTTCGCGCGGACAGGCTCAGGCGGCGGCGACGGCGGCCGCCAGGTCCTCCAGGCTCTCCAGGTTGTGGCCGGGCAGGAACACGTCGACGAAGGGAAGCGACGCGGCCATCCCCCGGGCCAGCGGCTCGTACCGAGGCGAACCCTTCAGCGGGTTGACCCACACCACCCGGTAGGCGAGGCGCGACAACCGTTCCATCTGGTGCGAGAGCACCGCGGGATCGCCGCGCTCGAGCCCGTCCGAACACAGGACCACGATGCTTCCGCGGAGCGCGGTCCGCGAGCCCCACGCGTCGACCAGCTCCTTCAGCGACTCGCCGATCCGCGTCCCGCCCTCCCAGTCCACGACCGCGGCGCCGACCTCGCGCATCGCGGCATCCACGTCGCGCGTCCGGACCGCCCGGGTGATCCGGGTGAGCCGGGTTCCGAAACAGAACACCTCCACCCGGCGGCCGGTTCGCGCGGCAGCGTGGGCGAACTCGACCATCGGGCGGCTGTACGGTGCCATCGAACCGCTCACGTCCAGGACCAGCACGAGCGGCCGCCGGCGGAGCTTGCGGGCCTTCCACTGTCGGCGGAAGGGCTCGCCTTCGGTCCGGACCGCGCTGCGTAGCGTCCGTCGCAGGTCGAACCGTTCGTCGTCCCTGGACACCCCATACCGGCGGGACCGGCGCATCGGGACCGACACGGTCAGGCGGCGGACGGCGAGCAACATGGCCCGGCGCTCCTGGTCGGTGAGGTCGGCGAAGTCCTTCCGGCGGAGCAGTTCGACGTCGCTGGCCACCACGGGGATCGAGGATTCGCCCTCGGGCTCCTCGTCCGGCCGGGCGGTGAACCAGGTGATCGACGCAAGCGAGGTTCGAACCTCCGGGCCGACATCGTCGGGGCGTTCAGGGCCGGGGCCGGGGCCGGGCTCGGAGGCCGGGGCTTGGACGCCGCCGGTCCCGAAATACCGCTCGAACGCGGCGTCCAGCACGGCGAGGTCCTGCGGCCGGGAGACCAGGGACGCGCGGGCGGCGAGCCGCAGGTCGGTCCGGTCGAACGGGTCCAGGACGCCCGCGGCCCGGCAGAACGTCATCACCCGCCCCGTCCCGACGGGGAGGCCGAGCGCACGGAGATAGCGGCCGAACCCGACCAGCCGGGGAAGGGCCGGCTCGTCGGCGAGATCAGGCATCGGCGGCCCCGGCGACCTCGGATACCCGGGACAGCGCCAGTTCGAGGTCGTCGTGGTCCTTCAGGACGGCGCCCAGCGTCGCCTCCACCGCCTCGCCGTCCAGGGCCTGGACGCCGAGGAAGGCCAGCGCGTGTGCCCAGTCGATCGACTCGGCCACGCCGGGGCGCTTGGCCAGGTCCAGCGACCGGAGACGGGCGACCGCTTCGGCCACCTGGCGGCGAAGCGAGGCGGACACCTCGGGCGCCCGGATGCCGATGATCTCGACCTCGCGCTCCAGTGCCGGGTGATCGATCCAGTGATACAGGCACCGTCGCTTCAGCGCGTCGTGCAGCTCGCGGGTCCGGTTCGACGTGATGATCACGACGGGCGGCTCGGCCGCGGCGATCCGACCCACCTCCGGGATAGTGACGGCGAACTCCGACAGCACCTCCAGGAGGAACGCTTCGAACTCGTCGTCGGCCCGGTCCAGCTCGTCGACCAGCAGGACCGCCTGCGAGCCGGCACGGAGCGCCGCGAGCAGAGGGCGTTCGACCAGGAACTGCTGGCCGAACAGGTCGTCGACCGCGTGCGCCGGATCCGCCGAGGTCTGGAGCGCCCGGATGGCGATCAGCTGGCGCGCGTAGTTCCACTCGTACAGCGCCTGAGCCGCGTCGATGCCCTCGTAGCACT
>DHWS01000022.1 GCA_002413305.1 Actinobacteria bacterium UBA5176
GCGGAACCGCGCGGAACCGCGCGCCCGGCTCGCCGGCCTCTGTCTCCTGAACAGGGTTAGCTGAGCGGGGGAAGGACCCCGCCCGGCAGGTCCCTCTGAGGCCCTGCTCGGCGGTTGCGCGGTCGGGGACCGAAGTCCACCCTACGACGGGGAGCGCGGTCGACGCGATCCCGGGGAGGACGGAAACACGATGGAGGTTCCCGGCAGGAAGCTATCGTAGGGTAACCGACGACGTATCCAGGAGGGAGCTCAGGACCGGCGGCCACATCTTCGCGCTGTCTGTGCTTACCGGCCCGTTGCGATAGAATCAGAATGCCGATGGTGTGGAGGAGAATCGTGAGCGAGTAAGCATTCCAGAATCATGCTCGTTCAGCTGGTCCATTCGCCGCGAAGCTGCTCCTCGCTGTCCCACCCTCGAGGTAATCTGACCATAGAGAGCCCTCCGGCCGGTCATGGTGGTGGCGCTACCCACCGTCCCGACCGAACCAAGGATCCCGTGAGGTCCGCAAGGGAGCGTATGGACGTGTCGCACCTACTGGAGCACGGGGCTTAACGGGCCGCTCCGTTTGCAGGGTCACCGAAAGCTCCTCAATGTTCGCGGACCGTCCCCGGATGCTGAGCGCCGCCTGGGGGACCAAATCTCTTCGCCGGGCCCAGGGGCCGCCGTTGCCTCGGGGCAAGATTAGAAGGGATGGCGCGAAGAGCGGGAGCGGCCTCTACCCCTTGAGCAGATAGCGTACGACCAGGTAGACGCCATATGCGGGGAGCGCCGCCGTAGCGGCCACTCCTACACCCAACAGGGCGAAGCCGAGCGGTACTCGAACGCCACGGACCGTGCGCGACCGGACGACCCTGGTCTCTCCGGGCTCCAGCTCGATGATTCGATCATCGCCCGATACCCGCGGAAGGAGGTTCGCGTCCGTTTCTGCAATCGTTGAGTCTAGAGCCATGTCTCCCTGCCTCGGCTGACCCCAGTAACCTACCCTCGGGACGGCCGGTTAAGCAAGTGCTGAACCGGTCCCGGTACTTTGGACACGTGCCTGTGTTGTGTGACGGAGCGTAGCGCGGAGCCGGGGTCGCGGGCGAGGGGCCGAACGTGGTCGATGTCGCCGATCCCATCGAGAACGAGCCCGCAGGAGCCACGGAGAGGCCCGTTCGGTGGCGGGGTGGGCATCGGAGTACCGGCGTCACGCCACCTGCTCCCTGGTCCGGAGCCAGGACCGGTACGCCTCGCGGGGTGTGCGGTGCCCGTGGCGCTCGATGAGCAACCGGAGTTGTAGCGCTCGACGAACTCGGCCACCGCAGCTCGGAGCTCCGCGACGTCGGGGTAGGTCCTGGCCCAGATGCACTGTTCCTTCAGGGTCCGGATGAACCGCTCGGCGCACCCGTTGCACGGGGCTCGCCCATGAACGCCGGCGAGTCCTCGATCCACAGCCACTTCAGCGCACCCTGGAAGTGGCCGCTGGTGTACTGCGGCCCCAAGTCAGTGGCATATCCTGATCCCCCTGGCCACGTCGGGACCGACCTGACCGAACCGGTCCCGCACGCCCGAGTTCGGCTCCAGACAGGCGAACCGGTCCCACCGCTTGGCCACCCGAGGCCCACCCCTCCGCGGTGTGAATGGCGGCCATCGGTTCTCCACAGCATGTTCGGGGCTTCAGGGATGATCGTCCCGTCGTGCGAGCGGGGCTTTCTCCTCCCCCGGGCCCGCTGAGGAGCGAGCAGTCCGGCCTGGCGCATCAGCCGCAGTACCCGCTTGCGTCCGACCCGGACGTCGTGCTCGCCGCCTCAGGCGGGCGGTGACCTTACGGGGGGGGCCTCCCCGGCGAAGGGAGAAGACCGGATGACCTGTTTGATGAGGTCGGGTGAGCTCCTCGTCGGAGACGGCCACCAGCGGACCGCCCTTGGGAGCGGGACGTCCGTCCGCTGCTCTCGGCCCCTCCGGGCGTAGACGCTGATCGGGGAGCCCGGTGAGCCGGCACACCACCGCCAGGGCCACGCCGGTCTCGGTGCTCACCTCGGCCGCTTCTGGGCGGGATCTGCAGCCCCCTTCTTCGAGCCACCGCCTTCCACATCTCGTTCTCCATGGTGAGCTCCCCGATCTTGCGCTCGGCCTCCTTCAGCCGACGCTCGTCGGGTTGCGGGGGACGGGCCTTCAAGCCTTCGGTCCCCCCGCCATGAAGTCCTCCCGCCACGCCGCCAGGCGGTGGGCCTCCACGCGGAGCTCCCTGGACAGCTCGTCCAGGTCTTCACCCCGAAGGAGGCGCATCACCGCGTCGGCCTTGCGCCCGACGGACCAGCGGATCTCCTTCCGTCGTCCCGCTCGACCACGGCCGCCCTCCCTGTTCCCAGCGGCGCTCCCGTTGTCTAATCGGGTGTCCAAGGAAGGGGAGCGGTGGAGTGCCAGCCAATTCCGGGCCTTCAGTACGGCATGGGCACCCGGAAGTTCCCCCTCTGCTGAACGGCCGCGGTCCCCCGTCTAAGCTAATGGGACTGCCCCCGCTTCAGTTGA
>DHWS01000144.1:0-1208 GCA_002413305.1 Actinobacteria bacterium UBA5176
GGAGGCTCTTCGTGCCCGAGACCGGCGGACCAGATGGGGATCGGGCTCAAGACCAGCCAAGTATCGGGAGCCAGGGCCAGGCTCAAAGACAAGATGGGATAGGGTAGAGAGCGGCCGCCAAGGTGGGACACCCTTCCCCCTCCTGCCGACCGACCCGACGCCACCCCTTGCCCGCCCGTCCGACCGACCGACCGACTGTGGCGTTGCAGCAGTGAGCTCTGACCGTCCTCGGGGCGGGCGCGGCCCATGCCGCCAACCCACCCGGGACCGGCCCAACCGTCTCAGAGCTGTCTCAGCAGCACGGCCCCAATGGAGCCGGGACAGGCAAGCGCCGCGCCGGGGTCTGCGTTCAACGAAGACGGCGGGATCGCCGGCGGCGTGTAGGGTCGGGGCTTCGGTCCCGGCCCCCTTTCTAGATCGGGGACCCGTCGAGGCCCGGGTCAGACGCTCTTGGGCTGCTGAGATTTCGTTACGAAGTCTCGGAGGTTTCTTAGGTAGAGGATTCCCGCGACTCGGGCTCGACCCTCATCCGCCTGCATCTCACTCAGTCGCTGGGTCGCTGCTTCGAGCTCCGTCTCCATCTCCCCGAACATCGCGGTGTCCGGGCCGTGGAGGTAGTAGTTCCCACCATCCTTGATGGCATGTTGAATCGCAGCCTGAACGTCACGCCTGAGTCTCACCTCTTCCGCGAGTCGTAGATACTCTCGCGCGCCCTCGGCCTCCCGCCTGATTGCCCAGTCGATCGCCTCAAGCGTCCGGTCAGCACTCACGCTGGAGATCAACTCTTGGAGTGTCGCAGCGTAAAGCTCTACGGCCGGCTTCTCTTCATCAGGCTTGCTGTCCAACCTTGCCCCCTCCCGAAATCCGTTGCCCCTTCTTTCGCCTGCCTCGCCTGCCTAGTATCCTCCGAGCGGAGCTAGAAGCCTCGGGCAGGCCCTCGAACCGATGGTGAGGGAGGCGGCGAGGGAACGGCAAGTGGAGGCCGGGCGGCACGTGGGCGCCGGGCAAGCTTATCGAAACGTTCCACGCCGGGAGACACGCTTCCTCCCAGGAGGTGATCGGCTGAAGGCACCGGCGACGGTTTGGCCGCCGGACAGAGTGAACGGAGGGCTCATGCGTAAGGTTCTTTCGTCCATCTTGAGCTTGGTCTACCTGGTCATCGGCTTGATCGTGGCGAACTCGCACCACTACTTCACGCACGTGAGCGG
>DHWS01000144.1:1297-2984 GCA_002413305.1 Actinobacteria bacterium UBA5176
CACTACTTCACGCACGTGAGCGGACTCAAGCCGATCGCCTCTGCGGTCCTGGCGGTCCTGCTCTGGCCACTCCTGCTCTTCGGGATCAGTCTGCACATCAAGTGACGACCACGCACTCGGTGCAGCCCTGGCGCTGCACCTGAGGCGCAGAGGGAGGAGGCGACATGCTCGGTACCGCGATCGTGATCCCCGGGATCATCGTTCTGATCCTGGTGATCCTGCTCATCGTGTGGCTGGTGCGGCGCGCGTAGGCGTTGCGTCGGACCGACCGGACGTGGATGAAGCGAAGAGAGGAGCCGCACCGATGGGAGCGAAGTCGGACGAGGCGAAGGGTCACATCAGGGAGGTAGCCGGGGACCTGACCGGCAACAAGGGGCTCAAGCGACGGGGCAGGGCTGACAGGGCCGGAGGGAAGGTGAAGGGGAAGGTCGGCAAAGGCATCGACAAGGTGAAAGGTGTCGTCGGCGGCGAGAAGTAGCCCACCCGCACAAGCACTCGCGCGGTTGGCCTGGAGACAGGGAAGGAGGATCCGGTGCTCGGGTCCATCTGTCCCCTCTGTTGGGGACGACACGTCTGGACGGAGAGTCACGAGATCGTCGCGACCACAACTTCCGGCGACCAGGCGGCACTTATCGCGGAGCTCTCGCGCCTCGGCGTGACGCCGGCCGATCTACGACAGGCATCGCCCCCTCGAGCCACAGCAGCTTCGGGTCGTGGTCGTCTTCGGCCCCCGATGCCTCATGCGCGTCGGCCAGGAGGCGGCTCTTCCCGAGCCCGGCTTCGCCTGTGATCAGCAGGATGCCGCCTGCGCCCGCCCGGACGTCCTGGAGCGCCTGTCGCATCGCGGCCATCTCCCGGTCTCGCCCCACGACATCCGGTGAATGGAGCCCAAAGCCCCGAAGTCGCAGCCTCTCTCCGCGTACCGCCTGCAACGGGAAGGCCAGCACGGGGGTGGCTTTGCCCTTCAGACTGAGCTTCCGTGGCTCACCCCAGACGAACAGCGGGTCGATCGATCGCTGAGTGGGCGCGTCCACGAGGGCCGAGCCGATTTCGGCCGAAGACTGCAACCGCGCCGCCGTGTTGACCGTGTCGCCGAACGCCGCATACTCGACCCGGGCCCCCGAGCCGATGCTCCCGAGCGCCACCGGGCCGGTGCTGATTCCGACCCGGACACCGAACTCCTCGATGCCCCACCCCCGGGCTACATCCGAGCCGTAGGCGGCGATCGCCTGCAGTATGTTCAAGGCCGCGCGGGCGGCACGCTCAGCGTCGTCTTCGTACGAAATGGGGGCCCCGAAGAAGGCCAGGACTCCGTCCCGGCCAGATCCTTTACATAGCCGCCGATGCGCTCGACCTCGGAGACCACGTGCCCGATCGCCTCACCGACCAGGAGCTTGACCTCCTCTTCGTCGAGGAGCTCGGCGACTGTTCGCCTCGAGGGAGAACGGGCACACGAACACCAGCCGAGCGAACTCCGGTTTCCGACTCCCACAGGTCTCCCGGTTGCGGTAGATCAGGATGACGATGGCCACGCCGATCCCGACCCCGCGGACGGCGGCCGGGTGCCGACCGGGGTCACCTCCGCCGTCTGGATCGGCGGGGGTTCGACCTCCTCCTCGGGAGGTTCCGCGCCGATCTCGAGCGCCGGCGGCGGGAGCACCTTGTACGCTGTCTCTTATACACATCT
>DHWS01000061.1 GCA_002413305.1 Actinobacteria bacterium UBA5176
TTCGCCTGGCCCGGGAGCAGGGCTTCCACCGTCAGGAGCTTCGTGCCATCAACAACCTCACGGTCCAGTTGTTCGAATCTCGGCCCGCCGAGGCCTTCGAGGTGGCGGGCGAAGGGATCGAGGCCGCGCGGCGAGTCGGCATGCGGGACCAGGAGCTTCAGCTCTCCGGCTTGGCCTGCGTCACGGCCCTGAGCACCGGCCGGTGGCCGTGGGTCCGGTCGACGGTCGACGAGCTGTGGTCACCGGAGATGGCCGGCGATTCAGGCAACACGTTCTCCGCGGTCAAGACGCTCCTGGCCGCGTATACGGGGCAGGTCGATGAGGCCGAACGGTCTCTGGATCACCTCCATGGGCTGACCTCCGCGGCGAGCAACCCGCAGATGCGAGTCGGCGATCACTGGATCGGGTCCACGGTCGATCTGACCACGGGCCGGCTCGAGGGGGCGTTCGAGCAGGGGCTGCTCCTGATCGCCGGAGATCCCTCGACCCCCGCGTTCAACCACCTCAGCGCGTTCTGGCCCGCAGCATGGCTTCGGGACCCGCAGAAGGTGGGCGAACTCATCTCCTCGCTGCGGAGCGTCGGAGTCTCGGGCGACTACGGATCGGCCGTGCTGGACCTGATGGCCGCCACCCGGGCGATGCTGGAAGGAAGGACGGACGAAGGGGGCCGCGCGTTCGGCGGCGTATGGAACGCGTGGCGAGGGCTCGGCTGCGTGTTCGAGCTGGCGATGTCGGAGCTCACGTTCGTCACGCTGGCCTCCTCCGACGACCCCGCCGCAGGCCCAGCCGCCGACGAAGCCCGAGAGATCTTCGAACGCCTCGGCGCGCGGCCTTTCCTCGAACGGCTGGAGGCGGCTCGGTCCGCCCTGCCTGCCTGACGGCGCCTCCGGCCGATAGACTCGTGCGCCCCGTGATGTCGTACGAACCCCCCGCGCCGCTGCCAGCCTCGCCAGCACGCCGGCCGTCGGTGCCGAAGCGGCTGGCCTCCGCCTCGCTGGCCCTCGCCGTCGCCATCACGGGATTCCTGGCGGCGGACGGTCGGCCGGAGCCGTCGCGGAGCGGCCCGGGCACGTCCGCCCCCCTCCCGGTGTCCACCAGCGCACCACTGGCGCAGGGAGCGGCGCCGGTCACGCCGGCCATCCCGGTGGTCCGGGCCCCGTCGGCCATCCTGGTGGACCTCGCCACGGACCGGGTGCTGTTCGCCAAGGACCCCCGCCGCCGCCTCCCCATCGCCAGCCTGACGAAGATCATGACCGGGCTCCTGGTGGTGGAGCGGGAGCGCGACCTGTCGGCGACCGTGGTCGTCAGCCTTCGCGCGGCGCGCACCGACCCCATCGACATCGGACTGGTCCCGAACGAGCGCACCACCGTGCGCGCGCTCCTGTACGGGCTGCTGCTCTGGTCGGGCAACGATGCCGCCGTCGCGCTGGCCGAGCACGTGGGCGGTTCGGTCCCCGGGTTCCTGCACCTGATGAACGCGAAGGCCAAGAAGCTCGGTCTCGCCGACACATACTTCGCCAGCACGAACGGGCTGAACGACCACGGGTTCTCGACCGCCGCCGACCTCGCCGCGCTGACCCGCGCGGCCCTGCGCGAGGCCACGTTCGCGCAGGTCGTGGCCACCGCACGCCGCACCATCGTCGGCCCGAAGGCCCAGGCGGTGCACCGGCTGCACAACCTCAACGCGATGCTGACCACCTACCCGGGATCGATCGGGGTGAAGACGGGCTACACGAGCGCCGCGGGCAACTGCGTGGTGGAGGCGGCGCGGAGGGACGGTCGAACGCTGATCGCGGTGGTGCTGGGCGACTCGCCTTCGACCCACTGGCGCGACGCGTACGGCGACGCGCGGACGCTGCTGGACTACGGCTTCGCCTCGAACGCCTCCCCGGCCTGACGGACCCCCCGGCCGGGTCAGGCCGGCTGGCGGATCTTGCGCTTCACCAGCTTGACGGTGGTGCCGGGACGCTCACGGGTCCCCTGCCGGATCGCGACCTCGTCCATGCTGGCCAGCATCAGTTGGATGCCCCGGTGCCCGATGCCGTCCAGCTCGGGCACCGAGATGTTCGGCCGGAACACCCCTTGATCCTCGACCGTGATCTGCACCGTGTCGCCCTCCGGCGTCCACCGCACGACCATCTCCCGCGTGCCCGAGTGCAGGATGGCGTTCGCGCACGCTTCGGACACCGCGATCAACAGGTCCATGAGGTTCGCGGAGAACGAATCGGCCGTCGCCCGTCGGGTGATGAAGTTCCGAACGTGGACCAGCTGATCGGGTTCGGCGGGGAAGCGCTGTTCCTCGATCACCGGCCGCCCTCCGAGCCGCCTCCGTCCGCCTTCGGGGAGGTGTTGATCACGATGCCGTTCGCCGCCAGGCCCAACAGATCGAACACGCGCTGGACCGGCTCGGTGGGATGCTCGAGGACGAGCATGCCGCCCCGGTCGGTCAGCTCCTTGAAGGCGCGCAACAGGATCCGGACACCGCTGCTGTCGATGAACGAGAGCTCCGAGAGATCGAGCTTCAGACGTAGGACCTCCCGGCTCCTGCGCTCGATCGACGCTTCCGCCGTCTCCGCGGACCCGAGGTCCAGCTCGCCGACCAGGCGGAGCCGGCCGGGCGTGTCACCTTCGACGATCTCGAACGACATGCCGATCCTCCACAGCACCGACCGAAGGGGCCACCCCAACGTGTTCCGATGCGACGCGGACGCGGATATCCTGCGGTCCATGGGGCCCAGCGGTCAAACGAAGCAAAGACGCGCCGCACCGCCGGCGAAGGTGCTGGTGAGGCCGCCCGGCCCGAGCTTCCGTCTGGCGTTGTCCGAGCATCCCGAACGCGACCGCCTGGACCCCGAGCGCGCCGCACGCCAGCACGCCGGGTTCGTCGCCGCGCTGCGGGGACATGGTGCCGACGTGGTGAACCTGCCGGAGGTCGCGGACCTGCCCGACGCGACGTTCGTGTCCGACACGGTGCTGGTGCTGCCGCCCGCGTCGTCGCCGGAGGGCCCCCCGGGGCTGGTGGTGTTCACGCGGCCGGGCGCGGAGACCCGCCGGGCGGAGGTGGAGGCGATCGCGCGGCCGGTCCGGTCGCTGGTGCAGCCGGGCACGCTGGAGGTAACGGTGAAGGAGCCGGGCACGCTGGAGGGCGGTGACGTGATCGTGTTCGGCGACCACCTGGCCATCGGGCTGTCGGCTCGAACCAACCGCGAAGGTGCGTCGCAGCTGGCCGAGGCGGCGTCGGCGTTCGGCTACCGGCCGTTCCTGTGTCAGGTCCGGGACCGGCTGCACCTCGCGTCGGCGGTGACCGTCCTGGGTCCGAACCGCCTGGTCGGCACGGCCGCGGGGTTCGCATCGCTGGACGAGTCCGGGGCCGCTGAGGTAGTCCAACGGATCCTGCTGGCCGACGAGGACGTCGTGGCGGCCAACGTCCTGGCCCTGGGGGGGTGGTGCTTCGTCCCGGCCGGACACCCTCGGGCCGTCGCGCGGCTGGAGTCGGCGGGAGAGCGCGTGGTCAGCGTGGAGCTGGACGAGTTCGAACGAGCGGACGGCGGGCCGACGTGCCTGGTCGCGCTGGTGCCCATTCGGCCCTAGCGTTGCCTCGACGGCCGGTCACCACGCTCCCGCCCACGCCTCGACCCGCTCCTGCACCTCGCGGAGGCGGTCGACCAGGCTTCGGAGCATCGACAACGCGACCCGCGGATGCTCTAGGGCGAACGACTGGAAGCGGTCGGCGGCGATGCGCACCGCGCGCACCGGTTCGACCGCCTTGACCGTCGCCATCCGCTTCCTCCCCGCGATGACCCCCATCTCCCCGAAGAACTCCCCGGGCTTCAGGTCGTGGTATCGCCCGCCGACGTCGACCTGGGCGGCACCGCCGGTCAGGATGTACAGCGCGTCGCCGGGGTCGCCCCGTTCGACGATGGCCTGCCCCGCGTCGAAGCTGACCTCCTCTCCGATGGCCAGGATGCCCTCGAGGTCCTCCCGCTCGAGCTCCGCGAAGAACGGGATGCGCTGCAGGGCGTTCAGCTCCATCGTCGTGTCGTCCATGGCGTCCTCCGGGGCGTCGCTCTTCAACATCGGTGGTCGGGGAGCGAGCCTACACCGACCGCCGAGCCCGTCTCCCGCCGGACACGGGCAGGACGGTACGCTTCGGTCCCGTGGTGTGGGGATCAGAAAGGAGCAGCAGATGTGCTACGACTCGAAGGCCGCCCGCCCTTTCCGCCGATCGCCGGCGGGGCCGGGAGCGTGGAGGGCCACGACCTGGTCCTGGAGGCCGCCGACGGGAACCGGTTCGGCGCCCACAGCGCCCCCGCCGCGCGCGACTCCGGCGGTCCCGGCATGGTGATCCTCCCCGACGTACGCGGTCTCCACGACTTCTACCGCGAGCTGGCGGTGCGGTTCGCCGAGGCGGGCGTCCACGCCGTGGCGATCGACTATTTCGGCCGAACCGCGGGCATCGGCCCTCGCGACGACGACTTCGACTGGCAGGCTCACACCCCGAAGACCACCCCGGCCGGCATCGCGCAGGACGTGGCCGCTGCAGTCGCCCATCTTCGGTCGGCAGAGGGCGGTGGCGCCGAACGCATCTACACGGTGGGGTTCTGCTTCGGGTGGGCGGAACTCCTTCAACCAGGCTGCGGAGGGGCACGGCCTGTCCGGCGTGATCGGGTTCTACGGATGGCCGACCCGCCGGGACGACCACGACGCCAACGCTCCCGTCGATCGGGTCAGCCGGTTCGAATGTCCGGTGTTGGGGCTGTTCGGAGGCGCCGACCGCGGCATCACGCCGGACCTGGCTCACGAGTTCGAGCGCGCCCTGGACGAGGCCGGTGTGCGGAACGAGATCGTCGTCTACGAGGGTGCGCCGCATTCGTTCTTCGACCGGCTCATGACTGACCACGCGGACGCGTCCGATGACGCCTGGCGTCGGATCCTGGCGTTCGTCGGCCCGCGGGGCTGAGGGACCGCCCGGTCAAGCGAAGCAGGCTCCCACGTCAGGCGTCGTTCGACCCGATCCGGTGATCGAAGGCCGCGCCGGTGGCTTCGGCGACCTCGGCGGCGCGGACGGCGAGCTGAACCGACTCGCCCCGCAGGCTGGCCACCGTCTCGGGGTCCTTGATCGATGCGACGTTGATGGCCACGTTGGCCAGGGCGCCGCGGGCGGCGGCGAGCAGGAGGTGGGCCGCGGTCGCGCCGTCGGACGCGGCCTGGTCGTTGCCGGCCTCGGTGACCTCGCGGGCCAGGTCCAGGGCGGACGCCGCGCGACGGGCGACCTCCAGGGGCGTCTCCGCGGCGCCCGCGAACGCTCGCTGGATGGCCGCCGAGCGTTCGGCCTTCTCCGCATCTGAGGACTTCGCCAGCCGATACGCGGCCATCACCGCGTTGAACGCCTCGGCGTCCCGGTCGGCCAGGACGAGGAACTCCTCGCGGAGGCCGTCGGCCATGGCGGCGATCTCCGACATCCGGGCCGAGACGTCCTCGTACGCCTTCTTCCCGACCGTCAGGCGGGCGACCATCGCGATCAATGCGGCGGCGCCCGCTCCGGCCAGCGCCGCGGCCGTCCCGCCCCCGGGCGTGGGCGCGTCCGAACCCATCACGTCCAGGAGGGCTTCGACCGTCTGGGACCGGAAGCCGGGCGGCGGTTCGTCGCCGGACGCGAACGCCCGCTGCACCGCGTTCTCCAGGATCTGTTCGTCCGGTTCGAACGATTCGAGCTGCAGGTAGAACGCGGCCGTCTCGGCGACCGCGCCCTCCGGGACCAGGCCCACGATCTCGGACGACAGCACCTGCATCCCGTACCGGCGCGCTTCGGCCTTGACCAGCTCGAACGCCCGGTAGACGGGCGTGGCCTCGAAATCGACCAGGTTCATCGACACCGTTAGGCAGCCCCGCTCCGGCACGAAGAACCCGATGGCCCGGACGTTCTTCAGGCCACCCGAGGTCTCCCGGACCCGCTTGGCGATCGCCTTCGCAGGGGCTTCGTCGGTGCCGGTCAGGTACATGTTGAACGCGATCAGCGGCTTGCGGGCCCCGACCGCCACCGCCCCCGCCTTCCCGATCTCGTGCGGCCCGAAGTCCGGCAGTCGCCTGCCGGCGGCCACGTCGGCGCGGAGGCCCTCGTACTCCCCCTTGCGGACCTCGGCCAGCGAGCGCCGCTCCGGCACGAACGCCGCCTGGTCGTAGCAATACGCCGGCACGCCGAGCTGTCCGCCGATCTCCTGGGCGACCTCGCGGGCCAGGGCGACGCATTCCTCCATGGTCACGTCGCGGATCGGCAGGAACGGGATCACGTCGACGGCGCCCATCCGCGGATGGCTGCCGGTGTGCTGCTCCATGTCGATCAGCTCGACGGCCTTCGCCGCGCCGGCCAGGGCGCTCTCGCGAACCGCCGAGGGCGATCCGACCAGGCTCATATCCAGGCGGTTGTGGTCGGGGTCCCACTGCTTGTTGAGGAGGCGGACGCCGGGAACCATCGATGCCGAGAGGATGGCGTCGATCACGTCCTGGCGCCTTCCTTCGCTGAAGTTCGGCACGATCTCGACCAGCGGGCGTTTCGAAACTCCCGCGCCGGCCGGTTCCTGGCTCATGGGCTCGGTGACCACGGCGCCAATGTACACGGCACCTGGATCGTCGTTACCATTCCTCGGCGCGACGGCGCTACCGTTGCCATGGTGATCCCGGGCGGCGAGACGGCGGGCGAGGGAATGGGAACGCCCATCTTCGGCAGCGTGGACGAGGCAGCCCATGCCGCCACCCTTCCCACGCGGAGCGAGGACCTCCACCGTTCGGAGCGGGTGATGATCCTGCTGCGATGGGCGGCGACCCCGTGGATGTTCGTTCAGGTACTGACGTATCGAACCGCGCCGTATCCGCCCGGCGTGCGGAGCACGGCGCTGGTGTTCGCCACGCTGTTACCGGCCGCCAACATCGCCCTGTGGACCAGCCTGCGGTTGGCGCGTACCCAGCGCGAGGAGACCGCGGTGGCCATCGCCGGACTCGCCGTCGATACGGCGGTAGCGATGGGCTTCGTCTGGCTCTTCGCCTTCGACCAGATGTCGGCGCTGTGGGCGATCGTGTTCATCCTGCCGATCGAGGGCGCCATCCTCTTCCAGCTGTTCGGGGCGATGACCGTGTGGGGGACGAGCACGATCCTGTACACGGCACGGGAGATCTGGGGCAGCAACCGGTTCGCGTACAAGCTGCAGTGGGAGAGCGTCTCGTTCCGGATGGGGATCGGGTTCCTCATCTCGCTCGCGGTCGGGTTGATGGCCCAAGCGCTGATCCGCCAGCGCGAAGAGCTCGCCATCGCGCTCCGTGACCTCCGTCGCGTGGACAGGCTCCGGGCCGGGCTGATCGCCACGCTCGCCCACGACGTGCGCACGCCGCTCACCGCGATCCGGGCCAGCGTGCAGACGCTGATCGCGCACCCGGAGCGTGCCGAATCCACGCCACAGCTGCTCTCCGTGGCGGACCGGCAGGCCCGGAGGCTGGAGCGCCTCGCCCACCAGCTGCTCGACCTGACCCGGCTCGAACAGGGCCAGCTCGAACTCGACATCCGGGACGTGAAGCTGCTCCCGGTGCTCCGGCGCGCTCTCACCTACGCGGACGGCACGGCCCGTATCGACGTGACCGTGGGAGGCGAGTTGAGCGTTCGCGCCGACCCCGACCGCCTGGAGCAGATCGTGGTGAACCTCGCGACGAATCAGGTGCGGTACGGCGAGCCCCCGTTCGTCATCGAGGCGCACCGGCGGAACGGCGAGGTGGCACTGGCCTTCCGGGATCACGGCCGGGGCATCCCGCCGGACAAGCGGGCCGCGCTGTTCGAACCGTTCGGCGCACGGTCGGACGCCGGGTCGGTTGGGCTGGGGCTGGCCATCGTTCGCGCGCTGGTGGACGCGCACGGCGGGCGGGTCAGCTACCGGGAGGATGATGGAGGCGGGGCGTGCTTCGAGGTCGTGCTGCCGGCGGGGGCGAAGGAGGCGGGAGCCGGTCGGGCGCCGTGACCGCTGCCGGTCAGCCCGAGCGACGCAGTAGGGTCCGGTAGAGCGACAGCGAATAGACGCCCGCCGGGCCCAGCGCGACGATCCCTCCGCTCAGGAAGGAACCGGCGCCTGCTCGCTGCCCGCCGGCGATCTGCGCAAGCGAGCTCCCCAGCAGCAGGAGCGCCGCCGCGCCGAACACGGTCGCCCCGATCGTCGCTTCGAAGCCCTCGGGGAGCGCACCACGCGCCGCCGGCGCGCGACGGCGAACCAGGAGCAGCCCGGCCAGTCCGAGAAGCCCGGGGACGCCCGCGACTAGCCGGTAATCCACCGTCTCGCCGAAGTGGTGGGCCGTGGCGGCCTGTTCGCACGTCCGGCTACCCGGCGCGTACTCGAAGTAGTCGGCACACCGCGCCTTCGAGTAGGTCACGCCAGGTGGGTCGCCGGCGACGAACGACCTGCCGAAGGCCGAACCGAGCCCGAAGGCGACCGCCCCGCTGACCCCGATGGCGACCAGTCCCACGCACGTGAGCCGAGCAGCCGTGACAACGAGCTGCGCCAGGACGTTCTTCGGCAGGAACCGAGAGGACGCAGTGCCCCCGGCTTCTGATCGGATCTCCATACGAGTGAGCCTCGACCACCCGGGGGCCCGGCGCAAGGCCCGGCGGGCGGATGTCGCACCCTCGCCACGAAACCGCGTGTCAACACACCGAACCACCCGCGGAAGGTCAGCTCGCCCGCGGACCCGAACCCGGGAGGAGCCAGTAGACAGCCAGCGCCGCGAAGATCGACAGGCTGATGAACGGGTTGGTGAAGGCGAGCAGCGTGGCCACCGAGTACACGACCGGGCCGACCGCGTAGCCCCGCCTCGACTGCGCGATGAGCGTCGGGCTGACGCTGGGGGCGAGGAGGCGGCCGCGGCCGGACGCGTATCGCCATACCACGTTGAACATGACCGCCAGGGCGACCAGGGTCAGACCGTAGGCGAGGGTGGCCGGCCGCCGGGCGACGGGGTCGCGGATGGACGAAGCCACCAGCGCCGTCGGCCAGGGCAAGAACGCGATCGTCATCAGGAAGACCACGTTCATCATCAGGAAGGCGTGGTTGGTGCGTTCGATCAGTTTGAACATGTGGTGGTGGTTCACCCAGATCACACCGATGGTCAGGAAGCTGACCGCATAGCCCGCATAGCTCGGCCACTGATGGATGAGCGCGTGGCCGAACCGCGGCCCGGCGACGCCCGGCACCCTCACCTCGAGGATGAGGAGCGTGATGGCGATGGCCATGACGCCGTCGGCGAACGTCTCCAGGCGCGCCGTGTCGATCGAGGGGCCGGCAGGCGCTTCCGCGGGCGGCTCGGGATCCATCGGCTACAACGGTACGCCCGACTGGGCTCCCGCATCTCCCATCCTCACGTGAGCCGGCGCCGCATGAGATGGCGGGTCTGGCCGGCATTCGGCGTCACGTCGGCGAACCCGGCCCGTCGGTACGTGCCCAGCGAGCCCATGAACCGGAACGGCGCTCCGATCGGCGAGCCGTCCTCGCGGAGGCGGCGCACCACCGGGTAGCCCTCCACGGCGCCCGCTCCTCTCTCCCGCGCGTACTCGACCGCGGCCTTCAGCAGCTCGGTCATCAGGAAGCGATGGCGGGCCGAACGATGGACGAAGAAGCAGACCACGGACCACGTGTTCGTCGTGGGCTCGGAGGCGCGCATGCTCCGCGTGCGCTGGACCCGGTCGTGCGTCTCCCGTGGGGCGACGGAGCACCACCCGACCGGCTCGCCGTCCCGGTAGGCCAGGACGCCGACCGGCGCGCCGGCTTCGACGGCCCCTTCGAGGAGGTCCCGGCGCTGCTCGGGGCTGTTGCTTCGCCACTCGGGTTGCGCCAGGCGCCAGTACTGGCACCAGCACGAACGGGGGTTGGAATGCGTGTCGAACAACCGGACGACGTCCGGCCACCGATCGGCCGTGAGGGGATGGAACTCGAACTCCGCCGTGGTGATTTCCTCGTCCACGAACGAACACGATAGTCGCCCGGCCCATCCGTCTTCGCGCTAGCCTCACCGTCGATGGAGCGCACCGTGCAGTACGCGCGCAACGGCGACGTGCACATCGCCTACCAGGTGGTGGGCGACGGCCCGGTCGACCTCGTGTACACCCCGGGCATCTGGTCGAACCTCGACGTGATGTGGGAGGAACCCCGGTGGGCGCGCTACCTCGGCCGCCTGGCCGCGTTCTCCCGCCTGATCCTGTTCGACATGCGGGGCATCGGGCTGTCGGACCGGGGTCCCGAACCGCCCGTGGTCGAGCTCCAGATGGACGACGTCCGGGCGGTCATGGACGCCACCGGCTCCGAGACCGCGGCCGTGTTCGGAGGCGCACGCGGTGGAGCGCCGGCCCTGCTGTTCGCGGCCTCGGCACCCGAGCGCACCCGTGCCCTCATCCTGTACGCGCCCAACGTCCGGACGATGTGGGCGGCCGACTTCCCGTGGGGACGGCACGAACAGGAGAGAACCGACTTCTACGATCGATTCGTCACCGAGATGGGCACCGGCAGGAACCTCGACCTCCAGGGACCGTCCGCCCTCGACGACGAGCGATTCACGAGGTGGTGGGCACGGTTCGAACGGCTCGTCGCCACCCCGGGTGCGTTCATCGAGCTCGCAGCGATCCTCGGCCAGATCGACGTGCGGAGTGCCCTGCCGTCCGTACAGGCCCCCACCCTGGTCCTGCACCGCACCGGGGACCACATCGTCGACGTCGGCCAGAGCCGGTACGTTGCCGAACAGATCCCCGGGGCGAGGTTCGTCGAGCTGCCCGGCGAGGATCACATCCCGTTCCTGGGCGACCAGGACGCCATCCTCGACGAGGTCGAGGAGTTCCTGACCGGCGCCCGCCCCGCCCCCGACACCGACCGGGTCCTGGCCACCGTTCTGTTCACCGACATCGTGGGGTCGACCGAGCTCGCCGCCCGGCTCGGCGACGAACGGTGGCGCGACCTGCTGCTCGACCATCACGCGCTGGTGCGAGGCCAGCTCGAGCTCTTCCGTGGCCGCGAGGTCGACACGGCGGGGGACGGGTTCATGGCCACGTTCGACGGTCCCGCCCGAGCCATCCGGTGCGCCGCAGGCATCGTCGACGATGTGCGCGGGCTGGGCATCGAGGTTCGCGCCGGCCTTCACACCGGAGAGTGCCAGATCATCGGCGACCGTCTGGCCGGGATCGCCGTCCACATCGCGGCCCGGGTCTGTTCGCTGGCCGGACCGGGCGAGGTGCTCACCTCCGGGACCGTCCGCGACCTGGTGGCCGGTTCGGGCATCCGGTTCGAGGACCGCGGCCTCCGCGAGCTGAAGGGCGTTCCCGACCAGTGGCATCTGTACCGGGTCGACCGTTGACCCGGGCATCCTTGGCCTGCTACCTTCGCTCCGCCGCCACGGGACCGTGGCGCTCGAGACCGCAACGAAGGAGGTGGCCGATGACTGTGTTCGCCCGGGTCGCTCGGTCGCGTCCTCGAGCCGGTCTCGTTCCTTCCTGATCCGAGTCCGAACCTCGCAGGGCGCGACGACGCTCGCATCCGTCTGCGTTCCGGAGGCTCAACCATGTCACGCGATCAGCGTCGCGGCGCACCGCGCCGTGGCCCAACCTCATTCCGATGTCGCCACTGCGGACTCGACGTCCCCATCCAGGCCGCCGGCACGGCGCACCGCAACCACTGTCCGAACTGCCTGTGGAGCCGGCATCTCGACGACGACACACCCGGCGACCGCGATGCCACCTGCGGCTCGCTCATGGAGCCGATCGCCGTCAGCGTCCGCGGCGACGGGGAGTGGGTCCTGGTGCACCGGTGCACGGGGTGCGACGAGCTCCACCTGAACCGGACGGCGGGCGACGATCACCCGCTGCTCCTGCTGCGTCTGGCGGTCAAGCCGCTGGCCCAGCCGCCGTTCCCGATCGAGCGGATCGCGCTGCTCTAGATCCGCTCGATCGGGACGCCGGTAGCGGTCCCGGCCTTCGACGGGATCGGTCAGTCGAAGTTCCAGACGGGGCGAACCTCGATGAACCCGTACAGCGCGCCGGGGATCCGCGAGGCCATCTCCACCGCGTGCTCCGGGCTGTCGGCCTCGACGCGGTAGTACGCGGAGAGCTGGAGCTTCGTCTGCTCGACCGGGCCCTGGCGTGTCTCCGCGTTGCCGCCCCGCACCGACACCGTGGTCGCCGAAGCGGTGGGCTCGAACGGGTCGCCGTCCAGGAAGTTGCCGCTGGCGATGATCGACTGCGTGAACTTCTCGTACGCCTCGCCCTGGGCCTGCAGCTGCTCCGGGGTCGCGTTCGCGGCGGCCGATTCGTCGCCGTAGATCAACAGCATGTACTTCACGCCGCTCCTCCTTCGTTCCCCGCGCGGCCTCTCCGCGCTTCACGGGAACGACGAACGGACGCGGGTCGAATCGACACTTCAGCGTGGCGTCACTGCCGGGTAAGGTTCGGCGCCCCCTGGCGCAGGACGAACTTCTGGATCTTGCCGGTGGCCGTCTTCGGCAGCTCGCCGACGAACGTGACGCCCTTGGGCGCCTTGAAGTGTGCCATCCGCTCGCGGGCGAACCCGATCAGCTCCTCCTCCGAGGCGGCGGCGCCCTGCCTCAACACGACGTACGCGTACGGCGCCTCTCCCCACTTCTCGTGCGGGAGTCCGACCACGGCCACCTCTTGGACGGCCGGATGCCGGAGCAGGCATCCTTCGACCTCCACGGACGAGATGTTCTCTCCCCCGCTGATGATCACATCCTTCAGCCGGTCGCGGATCTCAACGTAGCCGTCCGGATGGATGACCGCGGCGTCGCCGGTGTGGAACCAGCCGTCGCCCATCACACGCTCGGTCGCCTCGGGATCGTTGTAGTAGCCCTTCATGACGACGTTGCCGCGAACCACGATCTCCCCGATCGTTTCGCCGTCCCATGGGACTTCGCTGCCGTCGGGCCCGAACACCGTCAGTTCGCCCGAGGTGAGGAGTTCGACACCCTGCCGCGCCTTGATCACCGCACGCTCGCCGAGCCCCATCGAGCCGTGCTCCGGCCGAGCCTCGCACACGGTGATGAACGGCGCGGTCTCGGTCAGCCCGTAGACCTGGGTGACCTCCCAGCCGAACTCGCCCTCCAAGCGCTCGATGGTGGCGGCGGCGGGCGCGGCGCCGGCGGTGGCCACGCGCACGCCCGGCGGCACCTCGCCGCGCACCTCGGCCGGCGCGTTGGCCAGGGAGATCAGCACGGTCGGCGCCGCGCACATCCACGTGACGCGCTCGCGGCGGATCGCGTCGAACACGCGGGGAGGTTCGACCTTCCGCAGGCAGACGTGTGTCGCCCCCGCCGCGGTGACCACCCAGGTGTACGTCCACCCGTTCGCGTGGAACATCGGGAGCGTCCAGAGGTAGCGATCGTCCAGCCCCATCGGGAGGTGCAGCAGCGTCCCCACGATGTTCAGCGCGGCGTTGCGATGAGTGATCATCACCCCCTTCGGCCTGGCGGTGGTGCCGCTCGTGTAGTTGATCG
The DNA here is from genome assembly GCA_002413305.1 of Actinobacteria bacterium UBA5176. GTDB lineage: Bacteria > Actinomycetota > UBA4738 > UBA4738 > UBA4738 > UBA4738. Next base: position 13,522 of record DHWS01000061.1, read on the forward strand.
TCAGCAGGTCGGTCTCGTCGATGGCCGGCCGTTCGAATCCTCCGGGATCGGAGGACCGGAGCGTGTCCTCGTAGTCGAGCCAGCCCTCCCGACCGGACCCGCCCTCTAGGGCGACGAACTCGCGGACACCCGTCAGTTGGCCGCGGATGCCGTCGATCGCATCGAGGTAGTCGCCGTGCGCGCACACCACCGTGGCGCCCGAGTGGCCGATGATGTAGCCGAAGTCGTCCCCGGTCAGCCGGTAATTGATCGGGACGAGCACGGCACCGAGCTGGGGCACCGCGTAGAAGGACTCGAGCTGCGCGTGGGTGTTCGGTGCGATGTACGCAACCCGGTCGCCCTGCCGGACGCCGAGCGCGCCCAGCGCCGACGACCAGCGGTCGCACCGGTCGAAGAACTGCTCGTAGGTGAGGCGGAGGTCCTCATCCACCACGGCCTCACGGTCGCGGTACAGCCGGCGGGTCCGGCGGGCGAACTCCAGCGGCGAAAGCGGCACTTCCAAGGGACCCTGCCTCCCGTCCGGGTTCCGACCAGTCGAAGGCTAGTACGAACAGGTCCATCAGGCCTCCCCGGTCGTTCCTGGTTCCAGGGTCTCGGCCAGCGGATCGCCCTGACTCCGCAGGATCAATCGGATCGGGCGGTCGCGCTTGACGTAGTTCCAGCTCCAGGAACCGAGGACCAGCGCCCGGTTCCGGAACCCGATCAGGTAGTAGATGTGGACCAGCAGCCACGCCAGCCAGCCGAGCGTCCCCCGCAGCTTGAACCCGTGGACGTCCGCCACCGCCGCCCGCCGGCCGATGGTGGCCATCGTCCCCTTGTCGACGTAGCGGAAAGGGCGCTGACCTTCTGCTTCGCCGGCGGCAGCGCGGCGGATCGAACGCGCGACATACCGGCCGGCCTGCATGGCCGGTGGCGAGAGCATCGGCAGCTCGCCTTCGCCGGTCGACACGGACGCGGCGTCGCCGACCACGTAGACGCCGGGGTGCCCGTCCAGGCGCAGCCGTTCGTCCACCATCAGGCGCTTCGAACGGCTCCGCGGCACCGGACCGGTGTCCCCGAGCGGGTCGGTCGGGCGGACACCGGCCGACCAGACGACCGTTCGCGTCTCGATCTCTTCGCCGTCCGAGAGCGAGACGGACGCAGAGGCGGCGGTGCGGACCAGGGTCGACGTCTTCACCTCCACCCTCCGCTCCGTCAGCGTGCGCCGCGCATACTCGCCGAGCTTCGGATGGAACGCACCGAGCAGCCGGTCTAAGCCTTCGACCAGCACGATCCGCGCCATCCCCGGAGACAGCTCCGGGTAGTCGCGGCCGAGCACCATGTCCAGCAGTTCGCGAAGCGCCCCCGCGTACTCCACGCCCGTCGGCCCCCCGCCGGCGATGACGAAGGTGAGCAGGCGGCGGCGTTCGTCCTCCGATCCCGCCCGGGTGGCCAGCTCGAGGCACGACAGCACGTGGTTCCGCAGGCGCATCGCCTCGGACAGGGCCTTCATGCCGAGCGTGTGGCCGGCCAGCTCACGGTTCGAGAAGTAGTCGTTGGTCGAGCCCGTCGCCAGCACCAGCGAGTCGAAGCCGAACTCCTCGCCGGCGTCGGTGCCCACAATGCGCCGCTCGCCGTCCACCGCCGTCACCCGAGCCTGCCGGAACCGGACGTTCTTCGACCTCCGGAAGATCGAACGGAACGGGTAGGCGATGTCGGACGGGTTCAGCAGTGAGGTGGCGACCTGGTACAGGAGCGGCGTGAACAGGTGGTAGTTGTGCCGGTCGATCAGCAGCACGTCGACGGCGTGGCCGTCCAGGGCCCGCGCGCAGGCCAGGCCGCCGAAGCCACCCCCCACAACGACCACCCGATGCCGCGCGGGCATCAGTCGGCCTTAGGCCGCCGGTCCGGCCACTCCACGCCCGCCCACGGGTCGTAGTCGACCTCGAGCGGCTCCTGGGACGGGCGCAGTTCCTCCGGCACGTTCTTCAGGTTCACCCGGATACGCGTCCACGTGGTGCTTCGGCCCCGCATCGCGTCGACCAGCACGTCCGGCGGCTTCAGGTGGGGAACCACCTCCTGGTGCTTCGACTTCCACCGCTCCAAACCCTCCAGCGCTTCGGCCTGCGTCGCGGCGCGGGCGACCTCGACCAGCGGCATCGTGGTTCGCCGCCGGGACGGCTGGACTCGGGGGGGTTCCCGCTCGCCCTTCGGGAATTGCGGCGGCCACGGTGCGTCCGCGAGCCCCGCCGCCTCGTGCTCGGCCGCCAGCTCCAGCAGCCCGTCCAGCGAGCCGGACGACCCGTCCATCCCGGCGGCCGGATCGCCGATCTCCGCGAACCGGCTGGGGACGGTGGCCACGGTGAACGTGGCCGGGTCGCACGTCTCGACCTCGTCCCATCGCAGCGGCGCCGATACCCGCGCGTCGGGGAGCGGGCGCACGCTGTACGCGGACGCGACCGTGCGATCCTTCGCGTTCTGGTTGTAGTCGAGGAACACCCCGTGGCGTTCCTCCTTCCACCAGGCAGCCGTGGCGATCGACGGCGCCCGGCGTTCGACCTCCCGGGCCAGCGCCACCGCCGCTCGGCGCACCTCGGTGAACGTCCAGCGGGGTTCGACCCGGCAGTAGACGTGGATCCCCCGCGATCCGCTGGTCTTCGGCCATCCCTGCAGGCCGAAGTCGGCCAGCGCCTGCCGGGACACCAGCGCGACGTCCACGATCTGCCGCCACGGCACACCCGGGACGGGGTCCAGGTCCACCCGGAGCTCGTCCGGGTGGTCGAGGTCCTCGGCGCGGACCGGATGGGGGTTCAGGTCGATGCACCCCAGGTTCAGCACCCAGGCCAGCTGGGCATCGTCCCGGACCACGATCTCCCACGCGGTCCGCCCCGACGGGAAGGCCAGCTCGACCGTCTCGATCCAGTCGGGCCGCGATTCCGGAGCGCGCTTCTGGAAGAAGAACTCACCGTCCGCGCCATTCGGGTAGCGCTTCAGCGCCATGGGCCGCCCCCGGACACCGCGCAGCGCCCCGTCGGCCACCGCCAGGTAGTACCCGACCACGTCGAGCTTCGTCAGGGGCCCGCCGGCGGCGTCCGGGAAGAAGACCTTGTCCGGGTTGGTGATGATCACCTCCCGGCCCGCGACCTCCAGCACCTCCTGCTTTCGGGCAGGCATGGCCGAAACGATAGGGCCTGGGAGCCACGAGGTTCATCAACCGGACTCGGATGCGTGGACGTGCTGTCGGGTCGCCGCGGTCGGCGTCCGCGGGCGAGCGGCTGGATCAGCTTCGCGTGAGCACCTTCAGGCGCTGCGTCAGAAGGTGTCGGTACTTGCCCTTCGCCGTCTGGATCTCCTGCTTCAGGGCGGCGATACGGTCCTGCTTCCGGCTCGTTCGGGGCGACGACGTGGAGAGGGAGAGCGACGTGGAGCGCGTCGTGTGAGCCGGCCGGTGGGAGGACGGGGGCGAGACCAGGGATCCGAGCGAACCGGGTGGGGCGCCGGCCGGCTGCGGCTCCGAGCGCACCGGCGGACGGGTCTTCGGAAGCGGAAGCGCCGCCACGCCGACGGTCGCGTTCGGCCTGGCCAAGCCGAAGAACAGCCCGTCCACGCTGCCCACCACTCCCCAGCCGCCCATCAGGGTGCCCACGACGACCGACAGCAGCACGCTCAGCGTGACCGCAGCGACACCGACCTTGCGACGTTCGTTGTTCAACATTCACTGGGTCCATCGGCAGTCCGGGCCGAAGAACTTGAGAGGATAAAGGTGGCCGCTCAAGAAATGAGCGCCAAGATGCCGAGGTAGCAGACGTGAGGTTGCGTTCACGGCTCATGTTGTTCTTCCTCGTCATCGTGCTGGGGCCCGCCGCCGGCGGGGTGTTCATGGGCCGGCAGATGGCGGAACGGCAGTCGACCGCCCGGGCCGACGGCCGGCTCGAGGGCGCGTCGATCGCGGTCGTGCACGCTTTGAACCAACAGGTGGCCCAGGCCATGCAACGGCTCACCGCTTCGGTCGCCCTGCGAGCCGTGGCCGGGGGGGCTTCCGTGGACGCCCTCCATCGCGTCAGGATGGGCGCCGGGCTCGATTACCTGGTCGTAGTTCGACGCGGCCACGTCGTAGCTGCCGACCTGCGGCCGGCGACGTTTCGGCCGGGCGTGAGCGTGAGCGCGGCCACGCTGGCCGGCGGTCCCGCCCAGGCGGGCCTGGTCAGCGACTACCACGTGCTGCTGGCGGGCCAGCCGAGTACCGCGGTGTGGGGAGGCCTGTTCCGCGACCAGGCCTTCCTCCGGACGCTGGGGACCCCGGGGCTGACCGTGGGGAGCGGGCGGGTCGCTGCCTCGTCCGCGCCGGTGAGTGTTCCCCCCACTTCGATCGAGGCGTCGGGACCGTCGGGACTCGCTGGGGGCTGGCGCGAACTGTGCGTGTGCACCGGAGCCGGATCAACCAGGACCGGCATCGTGATCGTCGGGCACCCCGCAAGGGTGGGGGCGTTCACCGCGTTCGGGCCGCTCACACTGCTGGTGCTCATCGCGGCCATGCTCCTGGCGGTGCTGCTCGGCTTCCGGATGGCTGGGCTGGTCGCCGGCCCGGTCACCCGCCTGGCCGAGGAGGCCACCGCTTCCCTCCCCGACGATGTGGTGATCATCCCCGAGACCAGCGACGAGGTCTCGCAGATCGACGAGGCGCTGGCGGCCCTTCGGACGGGTCTCCGCCAGACCACCGACGAGCTGGGCGGATCGCGCGAGGAGCTCCGGGTGACGAAGGAACGGCTGGACGACCAGGAGCGGCTGGTGCTCACCGACGGGTTGACGGGGGTCTGGAACCGCCGGTATCTGGAGATGGCGCTCTCCGATGCGCTCCAGCGGGGGCAGCGAAGGAAACGGCCATTCGCCGTGCTGATGGTCGACCTCGACCACTTCAAGAAGGTCAACGACACGTACGGGCACCAGCAAGGCGACGACGTGCTGGTCGAACTGTGCCGGCGGATCCGTTCGTCGCTCCGCACCCACCTGGACGTCTTAGCCCGCTACGGCGGGGAGGAGTTCGTCATCCTGCTCCCGGAAACGAACCCGCAGGGCGCGTTCATCGTCGCCCAGAAGATCCGGAGGCTGGTCCGCGCGGAGCCGTTCGGCGAAGGCGAGGACGGGCTGCGGGTCACGGTCAGCATCGGTCTGTCCAGCTACCCGGGGGACGGTGAAGACCACGAGCAGCTCTTGGCGATCGCCGACGCGAACCTCTACCGGGCGAAGGGCGCCGGCCGCGACCGGGTCATGACCGGCGCGACCTCGCCCGAGAGCTGACGATCGGTCTCTAGACGAGCCCTTCGTCGATCATGGCGTCAGCGACCTTGACGAATCCCGCGATGTTCGCGCCGTTGACGTAGTTGCCGGGGGTGCCGTACTCCTCGGCCGTGTCGCGGCACTGCTTGTGGATCCGCTTCATGATCTCCTTGAGCCGGTGGTCGACCTCCTCGCGCTCCCAGGAGATGCGCAGCGAGTCCTGAGTCATCTCCAGGCCGCTGACGGCCACGCCGCCAGCGTTCGCCGCCTTGGCCGGGCCGTACAGGATCCCGGCCTCCAGGAACCGCTCGACGCCCTCGGGCACCGTCGGCATGTTCGCGCCCTCGCTCACCACGAAGACGCCGCCGTGGAGCAGGCTCATGGCGTCCTTCTCGCTGATCTCGTTCTGGGTCGCGCTGGGGAACGCGCAGTCGGCCGGGATCCCCCACATCGGGTTCACGCCGTTGGTCCCGCACAACGTGAACGTAGCCCCCCTGAACTTCTGGGTGTACTCCGTGATCCGGCCCCGGCGGATGTTCTTCAGGTCCATGACCCAGTGGAGCTTCTCGTAGTCGATGCCGTCCGGGTCGTAGATGAACCCGCCCGAGTCCGACAGCGTGACCGGCTTCGCGCCCATGTCGAGCAGCTTCTCGACCGTGTACTGCGCCACGTTGCCCGCGCCCGACACCAGGCAGACCTTGCCTTC
>DHWS01000161.1 GCA_002413305.1 Actinobacteria bacterium UBA5176
TCCGTCTCGCGGCTTGCCGACGCATTCGCGGAACTGGCCCTGGTGATCTGACACCTGCCCAAGCGTATCGGTCCACCTCGCCCGGCCTCAGCCAACGCAACAGTGCCGATCACCGTGATCCGTACCCCGATCCGCGCTCCGAAGGCCAACGCCTACGCCGAGCGCTTCGTCGGGGGTGCGCCGGGAGTGCCTGGACTGGATCCTCATCCTCGGCAGGCGCCACCTCGAGCGTGTGCTCGGCTCCTACGTCCGCAACTACAACCGCGCCAGGCCACACCGCGGCATCTCGCTCGGCGTTCCCGACGGGTCGGCTCCGTCCCTGCTTCCGGTCGAGCCGCGCGAGGTCCGCCGCCGCGACGTCCTGGGCGGGCTGATCCATCAGTACCATGCGGCGGCCGCGTGATTGCGGGGCTCGGGGTTCCTCGTCGCCCGCAACCCCGAACGGACCCCAAGCTGCCGACGTGCTCGCCCGCCTTCAGGTCCGCTACCCCGAGGTCCACGTGGTCTTCGCCGACACCCGCGCCTTCGCCGAGGACTGGACCTAACGGTTCCTCGCCGCAGCGCTCGCCTGAGAATGACAACTCCCCGTGGCCCCAGCGTGATGATCTGATCTGGCCCCACCCCCGCCTGGTTGGTCGTTGCAGGAACCGGCCCGAAAACGAGGCTCTCAGAGGCTCTGTGAGCCCCGTTCGGAGACGGGGTAGGGTCCTGGCCTTGCCAGAAACGGTGTCATCCAGGCGACTTGGCTCCCTTCCGGCGTTCCACGGCCTGGCGGAAGCGCCACGACTCGGTCCCGGTCTCGATGATGTGGGCGTTGAAGGTGAGCCGGTCGACCACCGCCTTGCACAGGCGGGGCTCGGGGAACACCTTGGTCCACTCCCCGAACGGGAGGTTGGTGGTCAGCGCGATGGAGGATGACTCCGTGCGCTCATCCAGGATCTGGAACAGCAGCTCCGCCTCGGCCTGGGCAAGCGGGATGTAGGCCAGCTCATCCAGGATCAACAGGTCGAGGCGGCCGTAGCGGGCCACCACCCGGGACAGGGCGTGGTGCTCCCTGGCCTCCAACAGTTCGGTGACCAGTCCGGCCGTGGTGGTGAACCGGACCTTGCGGGCCCCCATGCACGCCTCGATCCCCAGGGCGATGGCCAGGTGGGTCTTGCCGGTGCCGCTCTCACCGAGGAAGATCGCGTTCTCCGCCTTGTCGATGAACGCGCCGGAGGCGAGCTCCCGGATCAGGGCGACCGGGATCCCCGGAGCGTCGGCGAAGGAGAAGTCCTCCAGGCGCTTCAGGCGGGGGAAGTGGGCGTCTTGGATCCGGCGGTGCCGCCGGCGCTCCGCCCGGTCCTCGCACTCCGCCTCGAGCACCGCGGCCAGGAACCCCAGGTGAGAGGCCCCCTGACGGTGGGCATCCTCGGCCACGACCTGGGCCCGGGCGCCCACCGAGGGCAGGTGCAGCTCCCGGCAGGCCGACTTCACCTGGGCCAGGGCCGGGGCGTCGGAGGGAGCGGGGCGAGTGGTCATCGTCCCTCCCCGAGCAGCAGGTCGTAGGCGCCGACGTCGGGCAGGGGCCGGTCGTAGCGGGCAAGCTCCCCGACCTCGATCGGGGGCGCCCCCGGGCGGGTGGCGTCGGAGACGTGGCGGCACAGCAGGGCCACGGCCCGGTGATCGGAGACCCCCAGGCGCACGGCGGCCTCCACGGCCTCGGTGTGCACCGCGAGGGGATGGGTCCGGCGAAGCAGCAGCACCTCGATCATGTGCCGGGTCCCCTCGCGCTCCCCCCACCGGTCCTTGAACCGTTCCCACAGGGCCTGGTGGTAGACGGTGAAGGCTCCCCGTCCACGCTCCTGGTGCAGGGCGAGGGACCCGGCGAACGCGCCTGGGCGCTCCACCAGCAGGTCAAGGTAGTGGTCGAGCTCCAGGCGCTCGGCGTAGCGCAGGTAGGCCCGGGGATGGCGGGCCACCACCACGGCGTCGTGGGAGACCTCGATCTGCGTGGGGGTGATCCGGACCTCGACCTTCCGGCCCACCAGGCGGATGGGGACGGAGTAGCGGTTGGTGAGGACCGCGACCCGGGACTTGGCATCCACCCGGCACCGATCGACGAGCGAGAGGTCGAAGGACTCCTCGGGCAGGGGCAGCAGCAGGGCCCGTTCCCGGGCGGCGACGTCTCGGACCCGCTCACCTCGCCCGGACACTCGCCGGTCCAGATCGGTGACGCAGGCATCGAGCAGGTAGTCGTCCAGGTCCTCCCAGCTGTCGATCTCCGGGACCGGGGTGAACCACCGCCTCCGGAACCTTCCGCACTCCCCCTCCACGCCGCCCTTCTCATGGGCGCCTCCGATCCCCGGGGTGGTGAACGATGCCTCGAAGCCGAAGTGGGACCGGAACGCGATGAACCGGTCCTGCTCGGTGCGCCGGCGGCCCTTGAGGACCTTGGCCACGGCCGGTTTCAGGTTGTCGAAGCGCATCACCGGGAACACCCCGCCGTGGAACGAGAGGCCCTGGGCGATCCCGTCGAAGAACGCGGCCTGGGTCTGGGCCGGGTAGGCCCGGTGCCGGGCCGCCGCCGAGGCCTCGGACCGCACCGCGATGACCTGGGCCACCTCCCGGCCCCACGGGAAGTCCACCGCCGCTTCGTAGAAGTCCACCTCCGCCTGGGCGCCCTCGGGATGGTGCTGGGGGACGAAGGCAGCCGAGCCAACCCCGAGCTCCCGGCGCCGATCGGCCACGTAGGCCCGGACGGTGGACTCAGCGACATGGGCTCCGAGCTCCTCTGAGATGCGCTGCCAGATCCGCCGGGCCGTGTGGCGCTGCTTGCGGGGAGCGTCCTTGTCGGTAAGGAGGGTCTCCTCGATGAACGCCCTGACCTCGGTGGTGAGAGCCGGCCGTGCTCGATCAGGGCGCTTGGACTCCGGCGGCACGGCCGAGCGCAGCGCGTCGCGGACGGCCCGGCGGTGGACCCCGTACTTCCGGGCGAGCGAGTGGATCGATGCCCCCTCGCGTGCGTCGATGCGGATAAGCTCGAACAACTCCACCCTGCGCATCCTTTCTCCTCCCTTCGAGCGTCGACAGCCCGGAGGGTAGGGTCAGGAGGCGTGGGGTGGGGCCATTTCAGATCATCATTTTGGGGAAAACTGGGGCCAGTTCAGACTAGCGTTCCTAAGATGGAGTTGCCCCGCACGGCGATGCCGTGGGTGGCGTTCGGGTTCG
>DHWS01000021.1:0-221 GCA_002413305.1 Actinobacteria bacterium UBA5176
AACGCCACCCGCGACTGGTACGGCACCGGCCCGCTCCCGAAGCACCCCCAGGTGATGTGGCGCTACCCGGCGAGCGGGGGCTTGTGTTCGAGCTCGACCGACAACTTCGGAAAGCGCGTCTGGTGCGGGACGGGCTGGACCGGCCAGCCGAACGTGATCCAGCGCCCCGACGGTTCGGTCGAGGTCCGGGAGGGTGCGTACGACGACCACTACCACTTCCT
>DHWS01000021.1:466-2072 GCA_002413305.1 Actinobacteria bacterium UBA5176
ACCGGCGACCTGGCGAAGGGTTCGGCCTCCTCGGACGCCGACGGCTATCCGCTCTACTACGGCGGATCGCGCGACAACATGCTCCGGGTGGTGGCGCTGGACCGGGCCCAGCCGACCGTGCTGTGGTCCTACGACTCGCGCTCGAACCCCAACCTCGTCTGGAACGACGACTGGGACGGCGATCCGCTGCAGCTGGGCGACTACCTGCTGGAGGGCGGCGAGAACTCCTGGTTCTACGTGATCCGGCTGCACCGCCACTACGACGCGAAGCACCTGGTGCAGGTGGACCCGAAGATCGTGATGGAAGTCCCCGGGTACGACCAGCAGCTGTTCGCCGACGTCCACGACAAGGACGTCTCGATCGAGGACTCGGTCGTCTTCTCGGGTGGGGTCGTCTACTTCGCGAACTCCGGCGGCCTGGTCCAGGGCTGGGACATCAGCGACATCCTGAAGGGCGGCACCCACTACCGGCGGGTGTTCCGCTTCTGGAACGGCGACGACACCGACGCCTCGATCGCCATCGACCAGGACGGCTATCTCTACGTGGCCCGCAAGATGGAGGAGAACGTCCCCCGCCCCGAGTCCTTCGCCCGCGACCACGCCATCGGCTCGCTGATGAAGCTCGACCCGCGCAAGCCGGGCGACCCGATGGTGTGGAGCGTCCAGGTCGGAGGGTTCGAACCCGACGGCGGGATGCTGGGGACCCCGGCCCTGTACAAGGGTGTGGTCTACGACACGTACACGGAGGGCGGGTTCGCCGCCGTGGACATGAAGACGGGGAAACTGCTGTGGAAGGTGTCCTTGCCCGGCCCGACCTGGATGTCCCCGGTCCCTATCGGGGACCAGTTGCTGGTGGGCGATTGTTCTGGAGTCCTGCACGACTTCAGCATCAAGCACCCCACGCAACCGCCGGTCGAGAAATGGACTGTGCAGCTCTCCGGGTGCGAGGAGTCCACGCCGGCCGTTTGGCACGGGTGGATCTACGTGGGGACGCGCGGTGGACAGATCTACGGGATCAGCGACCCGAAGACCTGAGGGCTTCGCAGTCAGCCGCCGCCGGCGGTGACCTCCTTCGCTGCCTCCGTGAACCAGGCCATGTGCTTGTTGAGGCGCTCCCCGGTGATCGCCCCGATCACGCCGAAGTTCTGCACGACGACCTGGGCGCGTACGGCCAGTCGTTGGAAGTCGTCGTCGGACCGGATCCGGTTGAGTTCGTCCTGATCGCCCCGCACGACGAAGAACCCCTCGAGGTCACCGCCGTGCGGCTCCAGGAAGAACGGTTCGACCGAGGCGACCCGGCCAGTCTCGATGAGGCTGGTGAGGTAGCGAAGGGACTCGCCGAACAGTTCGACCGACTTGCGTTCGCGCCCGGGTGCGGTGGCGCCCCATCTGATGAACAACGCTGCATCCGTCATGACGTGTCCTCCGTGTGGTCGTGGGTCGTGGGCGGCGGGCGCTCCGAAGCATTCCACGCCGGGCGAGGATGGGACAACTGGGAGAAGGGATAGGAGAGGGCCCCCCTGCCCAGGCCCGGCAACGTGGACAGACAGGCCGGGGGCGCGGGGGGGGGGGCCCGCGGGGGGGGCGGGGGGGGGCGGCCACCCCC
>DHWS01000021.1:2209-48662 GCA_002413305.1 Actinobacteria bacterium UBA5176
GGGGGGGCGGGGGGGGGGGGCCGACGCGGGGGGCGGCCGCGCGGCCCGGGCGGGGCGCCGCCACCGGGGGGGGTCAGGGCGGGAGAGGCTAGGGGATCGGCCCTCTCCGGCTTGAGCAGGGCGGGCACAGGCACGAGCCGGTGCGGAAGCCCCTTGTCACATGGATCAGACCATCCATTTGGCCGTCGGGTCGGGCTCTATCGAAGCGCGACCAGAGATCGCGAATCCATCGCTCGTCTGAAGGAGCCATGCCGTAGAAACGCCATAGGGCCCAGCAGACGAAATCGCTCGCTTGAATCAGCCGGCTGGCCCTTGAGTCTGCGAACAACGGCACATCCGCGAGGTGAGTGAGCGTTCCAATCCGTCCGCCGCTCTGCCGCCACGTGCTGGTCCAGGCTTGTACCACCGGCTCGATGATTTGCTTATCGTGGATGACGAGGCCGCGCTGATGGACGCCTGAGGCCATGCCTTGTCGGGTGAGCATCTCATCGAATTTGTGCAGGACCTCCTCATACCCGCGCTGCTGGGCATCTCCGTAGCCGGCATCGACAACCGCTCCGAAGAGGGCGCACGGAAAGGATCCGTCCCGACATTGATATCTCACCAGCGCTCGGTAGGTGGCCTGGAGCACGTCAAACCGGGAGCCGATCGGCACCTGGGCCCATGGGCTGACACGTCCCCTCCTGCCCTGTGTTGGACTCTTGATCTCTGACGCATGGAGCTCGAAGTCCAGAGGGTCGAGACCCGTAGGAAGGGATCGTGCGAGAACCTCATTCAGCGCCCTCTGCATGTACCAGGCGTCCTGCTCATGCAGCGCTAGGCCCGACAGAATCCGAACGGGACTCGAGGTGTGCGTCCCGGACTCGTCCAAGAACAACAGGTACACTTCACGGCTCCCTCGGGGAAACGAAAGCAGCCGGGCCCTCGTTGGCATCACCGCTACGCAGTTCTGCCACGAGAGACGGACCGCAATGCAGTCCTCCCAGCCGCTCAGGGAGTATATCGGCAGGGAACACGCGATGTAAAGGGCTACTTGACAAGTGCCCTGGCCCCTAGCCTTCCCCTCGACCGGCGCCCATGCCTACCCCTTGCTCCTTCGTTGGGTTGCCGCTCGGTCGGCTGCCACCGACAGCCGTTCGAATACCCTCGCCGTCTCTTCCACGGTGCGCTCGTACTCTCGCTTCGCCATGGTGGGCCGGATCCCTCGCCGCCGCTGTGCCGCGAGCACACCGTCCAGATACCGCCGTGCTTCATCTTGGTGGCTACTGTTCGCCATCTTCTCTTCCTCTCTCCCGGGTCAAGTGGTCCCAAAGGCGATCCAGAATCAGATGAGCGAACCACTCAACCCAATACTTCTGGGTGAGCTTCTCCTGCCCAAGGTAGGTCCCGAGTGGGACCGAGACCTTCAGCGCCTGGATCAGCGCCGGCGCGACGTCATCTTGCCGGACCGTCCACTGAGCCCGGTCGGCAATGCTCTTCGTGTACTGGTAGGCGCTCTCGGCGATCTCGGTCCAGAGGGCCTCCTGCCCTCCAAACAGCCGGTTGAGGCCGACGCGTTCAAGACGCTGCTGCTGCTCCAGTGTGAGGCCCATCAACCGGTCCTGAACTCGCCCCGCACCACCGAGACTGCCACGTACCCGATTAGCGTCACATCTGCCAGGAAGGCGACGATCGCGAGGAAGTAGAGGGCATTCCCCGATGGCCGAAGGAGCCACGCAATAGCCAGTACCACCGCGAAAAGCCCGAGAACGAAGGCAGCAACGCTGAGCCAAGCCGTCGGGGCGAACTTCGGGCGAGCCGCGTCCTTCCCCTCTCGATCGTATGACTCGAAGGCGGAGACTAGGATGCCGAGGAAGACCAGCACGAGCCCCGCCAGGCCCGTGGCGGCCCCCATGATGGCGAGGACCACTTCCTTGTGCGATGGCATCCGTCGCCGCCCCCCCCGTGAACGGCGCGAGTCTAAGCGGGCCGGCGGATGCGTACAAGCCTGCCGCGCCTGTTCCCCTATGGTGTTCTCATGCGGCACGGAGAAGATGCCTGGGATGAGGTCGAGAGCCTGAAGGCAGAAGGCCTTTCCGACCCCGAGATTGCGCGGAGGACAGGCATCCCACGCTCGACCGTCTACATGCATTTCGTTCGTCAACGAATAACCCCATCCGGTCCTTCAGAGACGGAGTCCCTTGGCGGAGGCTTGGGCCTACTCGTTGCTTTAGGCCTTTGCGCCTTGATCTTCTTCGTTGGGCGCCGCCGCTTGGCTCCGCCATCGGGACCGACGCCTCTCCCCGACAACCGCGCCCTCTTGCGGCCGGGCAGCTCACGACAGGACCCGCACCAGAGCCTCTGGTGGCCCACCAGCGACCCGCCGCACCCCCCGCAAGAGGACGGCCCAGCCCGATAGGCACCCTGGCGCCTTCGCTCCTCGAGGTACGCGGCTCGAACCCCGGATGGGCTCCCCGGGACCGGAAGGCCCCACCCTTCCAATGCTTCCCTCGCGAACGCCATAGCCGCCTTAGCGAGCCGCCCAGCGAGCTCCTCGGTCGTCCGCTCCACCCGCCGCTCCCGCACCCGCCTTAGCCCCCGAGGATCGACGCCGTGCGCTCGGAGCCAGCCCTCGGTCGCATCCGCGAGGATCGGGAGCACCTGTTCGGTCAGCTCATCCGACCGGGCGAAGACCTGTCGTTCCTCTCTGCCCGATCGCCAGCCGCCCCGCCGCTCCCGAAGCCGGTTCGTGTCCTTGCCGACGACGATCTGCTCGCCGATCCGGATCGGCTGGGAAAGGAGGACGCCCCGCGTCTCGCGCCGGCAAGGCCCCCCGTCCGGCCCGACGGCCGCCGGCTCGGGGTGGGTGAAGTGCTTCTCGAGGTAGGACCGAATCGACTCGACGAACACCGACCCTGGCTTCCGCTGCCAGTCCCGGTATGTCCCGGTCCTGCCCCGCATCGCCAGGCGGAATCCTCGCCCGCTCGCGGGGTCCCGACAGTCGAGCCCCGCCCAGGACGATGGGTTGGGGTTCCACGCGGCCACGAGCTGAGAAGGATCGCCCTCACGGGCGAGGAACCCGTCGAGGTGCGGAAGGAGAAGGGTGTCGAACGGCATGATGCCCTCGTCGTAGCTCCTGCCCGCATTCAGCCTGCGGAGGCGCCTGAAGTCGTCCGGGTGGGCCACCACTAACGCGTGCATGACCGGCAGGCAATCGAGCCAGCCCGGCTCCGGCAGCTCTCGCCCCTCCTCTCTCCCGATCCACCACAGCCAGCCCTGCGGTATCCACGCAGGATCTCCTCCCTCCGGGTCGACGGGCGAGACGAGGTTCCCCATGGCGTGGGCGGAGAACTTCGACCGCGGGTCGGGGATCGGGTTGCCGGCGGAGTCTCGGCGGAACAGGACGTAGTTCTTGACCGAGACCGCGTGGCACTCCAGGCCTCCGTCGAAGGTCCCGTCCGCACCCAGGTTGTGATCCTCGAGCTTGAAGATCGACCGGACGCCCGACGGGTCCTCGGGGATGAACCCCACCGCCTCAGCCAAATGCCGGAACCGCTCGCGAATCGCCTGGAGCTCAGCGAAGGATAGGGCCTTGACGCAATCCGCCTCGGCCAGATCGCGATAGGCGCCGATGGGGCAGGGCAGGAGCCCGCCTTGTGGGGTGACCGCGATGCAGCCGCCGTCGGTGTCCATCCACATGAGCTCACCTCCCGCATCCGCCACCAGGTGCTCAAGGAGGCCCATCATCAGCCGGGAGCCGGCCACGCATGCGGTCGCGAACGGCGGATAGCAAAGCCACCCGGGGTGCTCCGAGCGCCCGTCGACCTCGACGATGCCCTTGGGGGTCCAAACCTTAAAGGCTCCAATCCCAGCCCGGCGGTTGAACTCAATCTCGGCTCCGTAGCCGATCGAGTTCGCCATGACCTTGAGGAGCCCACGGACCCGGTCCCGGGCTTCAGGCGTGAGCGTCCCCTCGACCTTCAGTCGGGCTCGCTCGGAGGCGAGCGCTTCGAAGGGGTCCCGATGCGTTCTACGGCTCGGCCTCTCGGTGAGGTCGATGACTGCTCCGTTACGCACTCGCACCTTCCCCAGCCCAGGGAGCCGCTCGCCAATCACGGGCTCGTAGGCCTCGAGCAGCGGCGGGATCCTCCCCGTCTTGAGCCTGGACTCGACCAGCGAGGCGAACGGAACCCACATCGGCTCCTTGGAGGAGGCCACAATCGAGACGGTGGTGGTCTCCTCATCGCCGGCCGAGTACGGGGCCTTAGAGGGCAGCCAGTCCCAATCGGCGGCCACCAGGGCGAGCCCGCGGAGGGTGGGCCACGCCTCGGGCCGGTTGAGGAGTGTCTGAAAGTCGATCCCGCACAGGCGGTCGGCGAGGGCTCGGAGGTCCCCCTTCGTCCGGTCGCGGCGCCAGGAGACGCGATGTGTGAGGAGCTCCTCGAGGCGCATCAGCACGTCGATCGCCAGGAACATCGAGTGGGCGTCGATGTAGGCCACGGGCAGGGTCACCCGGCGGACTCTGACTTCGCTCCGAGGACCCACGTACGCGGCCATCGCCGCAGCGA
Source organism: Actinobacteria bacterium UBA5176 (assembly GCA_002413305.1). Classification (GTDB taxonomy): domain Bacteria; phylum Actinomycetota; class UBA4738; order UBA4738; family UBA4738; genus UBA4738. The sequence continues at coordinate 6,757 of DHWS01000021.1, forward strand.
TCGCCCTCCTGTTCTCCCGGGGCTTTCGCTTCAAAGGCGGAGGCACGTTCGCCTGCCGCAGCAGCGCCTTCCCGATCGAGGACGGGCTCAGGGCGTGGTCTGGCGCCAGGAACGGCGGACCGGGCAGCAGGGCGAACTCCCTCAGGACCGCTCGATACAGCGCCGCGAGCGCGTCCAGCCGTCGCGTGGTGGAGTCGATTCCCGCCCTGCGGGCCACGATGTGTCTGGAATCTCTGACACATCCGCCCTCCTGTCGGAGTCCGGAGGGGAGATATTTCCCCTGAACAAGGGCGGGATTCTCTCCCGATTCCTCGCTTATCCGTGGGGATGTGTCATCCGAGAACGGCACCTCGAAGGCACGACAGGCCTCACGTAGGGACATCTCCCCCCCCGTGAGGGCGTACACGGCGGTGGACAAAGGGAGGAATCTTCCCGGGTAGACATACCGGGAACGGGGCGTCCTGGCGCCCTCGGGGATCAAGTCCTGCGGATCGGGCGACTTCCTGCGGGTGAACCGGGTCAGGATCCGCCCCGCCTCCACGGTGGCCACGTCCACCCGGGGACGGTAGAAGTCGGTGCGCTCCTTCCCCTCAGAGTCCACGTAGGTCCACCACACGAACCGGAAGACCTCGGAGCCATCTCCCAGGCGGACGGTGCGAACCGACCGCGCCAGGCGGGAGGCCACCCATCCCAAGTCCCAGCAAACGAACGCTGCCCGCATGGGGAGTTTGTAGACCGAGCGGAACACCAGGTCGAGGAAGGCATCCCGGTCCAGGACCCCGAGTCCCGTCCCTCGGAGCGCCTGGCGGCTCCCCTCGACCGCCTCCTCACCCACGCGTCGGGGGTCGTAGAACACTCCGGCCACCCGCTCCGGGTCCGGGCCCTCGAGGCGGTAGGCGCCCCACGTCAGGCCGCCACCCCGCGGACGTTGGGATGACACGTCGACGATCAGGGCTCGCTCGGGCCACGGGAAGCACCACGCCGGCCGGTCGGGCGGGAGGAGCGGGAATCCCCGTACCACGATGTCGACCGGGAGCGGCTCAGGCCACATCGCCAAGGCTCCCGAGAGACGTCAAGCGCACGGCCAGGAACCGGTTCAGGCCGAGGGCGCAGTCGGAGCACAGGCCGGGGACGCAGACCCGGGCCCAGATCCGCTCGACCTCCGAGATGACCCGGTGCTCGTTGGCATCCGTCCCAGGGATCTCCGGACCGACGTGCCCCGTCTTCGGGTGATGCGTCTCCCGAGGCCGCACCCGATGGCGGTAGCACAGGGAAGGGTCCGTGCCCCGGCCGAGGACGATCGTATTGCCTGCCCGGCAGAACGTGCAGGGCGGAACGCACGACCGCTCCCCTCGGGCCCGCACCCGGGCGACCTCGAACAGCATCTGGGGGATGACCCGCTCGCAGGGGCGCCCGCACCCGGGCTCGGGGATAGGCTCGCTGCTCATACCCGGGGAGACACCTCCGAGATGATGTCGAGCTCCTCCCGCGCGTAACGCTCCCGGATGCGCGCCGGATCGGTCTCCAGGCGGTGGCCCCGGACGGAGACCCGGGCGTACTTGGAGAGATCGACGTTCTCCTTGTCGGCCACGACCTTCTGGATGTCGTTCCAGTAGGACCCGAGGATCGAGCGCTGCCGGCGGGTGGTGGGCTCGAGGTCGATGACCCCTCCGCCCCTAAGGGATCGATCGCCGGCCGGGACGATGGCCGGCATGGTCTCCGAGCGGTACAGCCGGTCGTTCGTCTTGAGCTCGACGCGGCGCCCTTCTCGGTCGAAGGCTCCTGAGGCGTAGTGCTCGATCGTCCGGGTGTCGACGTGGGCGAGGTGTGCTGCGCGGGTCCGGGAAAGCCCGGGACGCTCGTCCATGAGGTCGACGACGTCGAGCACCCGGGAGTAGGCGTTCTGGCTCCTCGGAGAGAGGGCCTCGTACCGCTGGACGGAGGTGATGTCGCGGCGAGCCATCACCGGCTCCCATCCGCGAAGCCCGCTCGCTCGGCCAGCGACCACCACTGCCCGTTCCCACCGTCGGCCTTGCCCGCCTGGGTCAGCTCGTCGAGGGACCGCTTGATCGTCACGGCGCGGAGCGGGCTCCCCTGCCCGTCAGCGGCCACGGCATCCCCGATGGTCTTGACCCCGATCGGCTCTCCGTCTGCTCCCTCCAGGGCGGCGAGCACCCGGAGCGCTGACCAGCCGAGCTCAGAGCCGGCGGCACCGGCCTCCCCCTCGGCGACCGGAGACACCTCGACCTGGTAAGAGAACGGCGAGGCGAGGTCCTCCGGGTCAAGTGCCCGGATTCGCCGTCGCAGGCGGAACTCCGTGTCGGCGATCTCTCCGCCCCGGAACGTCCAGTGGAGCAGGACGTCGGAGGTCCCGTCGGACTCGGTCGCCCGGCGCTCGACCGCAGCCGAGCCGAGGACCCGCCCCCATGCGGTCGGTCCGACCCCGGTGAACCGGGACGGGTCGCTTCCGGTTCCGGTCTTGTTCCAGTGGGTGGTGATGACCAGGGCGGCCCGGGCCTCCTCGCAGATCCGCTGGATCTCGCCCAAGGCCTCGCCCATCGCGTAGAGGTCCGAGCCCTTCAGGCCGGCCGCGGCCAGGTACAGCGGCTCAATGATTACCAGGCGAGCCGGATGGTCTTCCAACTCCGCCCGGACGTCGGCGAGGTCGGGAGCGGAGGACAGGACCGGAACGGCCGGAGCCAGCCGGAGGTCGGCCAGGTCGTCCATGGACGCCTTCCGGTTGGCGGCGATGGCCTCCAGGCGCCGGACGATGTTCCGCGGCCCGCCCTCGCCGAGAAAGGCAAGTACCGGACCGCCCTCGACCTCGAAGTGATCGAGCCACCTGGTCCCGGTCGCCACGGAGACGGCCAGGTCGAGGACCGCCCACGTCTTGCCGGCCTTGTCCTCGGCTCCCAGGACCCCGTAGGCGTCCGCTGGCCATAGGCCCCGGATCAGCCACGACGGCGGCCCCCCCAGAGCCAGCTCGAGGGCGAGGCCCGGAGCATCGGTAACCCGGAAGCGGCTCACGACTCGACTCCCTCGGCGAGCCGGACCCGGGTGGCGTGCATGGCCTTGGGGTCGATGTCGCAGCCCACGAACCGCCGGCCGAGAGAGACCGCGGCGATCGCGTTCGTGCCAGAGCCGAGGAACGGGTCGACCACAAGGTCGCCGGGGTCGGTGAGCTTGTCGATGTAGTAGCGGGCGGGGGCGACCGCCTTCTCCCAGGGGTGCCATGCCTTGGTCGGTGGGTCTGGGACCGTGAACAGGTCATAGAGCCACCGCCTCGGTTCACCGTCCGTTCGGGCGAAGGCGAGGACGGGTCGCCAGCCATTGACGACATGACGGGCGTGGACGCGCGCTCGCTTCCCGGGGAGGACGAGCCCGATGCACCAGTGGTAGCGGAGGTGTTGCTCGAGGAGGCGGATGGCCTCGGGCAGGAACATCGTCCCGACCTCGCACAGGAGCAGCCCATCCGGCTTCAGGACGCGGGCCGCGAAAGACCCGAGGTCCTCGTAGATGGCCATGGTCGAGCCGAGGTAGGGAGGATCTGTGTAGATGAGATCGACGCTCCCGTTCTCCACGTCCGCAAGCACCTCGCGGAAGTCGCCGAGGCGGCAGTCCGCGGTCGCGGGGATGGCGGAGGCGGGAGGCTCAGGACGGGCTTCCGCATCTCGCGTGCGGACGACTTCAAGCGCCCGCTTCGGCTCCATCTCGCCGGCATCGACCTTGGCGGCGAGGTCAGCGTGAGGTGCGAGCTTGTCAGCCAAACCGAGCCGGCGGAAGGCGGTGCTCCGGTCGACCCCGAGCTCGGCGGCTAACTGTTCCACCGTGCGACGGTTTCCGGCGGGGCCCCCGCGGCTGCCGAGGGTCGCGCCCCTGCTTTCGGCCAGCCGGCGGAACGCCTGGGCCCATGCCACCTGGCCGAGATGCCGGCGAAGCAGGTTGACCTTCAGGAGGTGCTCGACCTTCGCCTGTTCGCTGAGACCCGTCCGCACGATGACCGGGTAGTCCGTGATGCCGAGCTCCCCGCAGATCCGCTCCCGGTGGTGGCCGTCAAGCGTCCGGCCCTCCTCGTCCCTCTCGATGGGGACGAGGACGCCACGGGCCGCGACGTCGGCCTTCAGTGCCTCGTACTCGGCCGCGGAGAGGTCCGGGAGCAGTTGGTAGGGCGAGTTGCCACCGTCGGACCTCCGACGGAACATGACGTCGGCCTGAGGTTTGGCAGCCCGGGTCCTCATCGCCCCCGACCCCGCTGGTCGGGGGCGAGCCTGTTGGCTCACGTCGACCCCTCCGGGCGCTCCCGCTCAAGCCGATGCCGCGCCTGGCGCCGAATGCCCTCCCGTGCTGACCTGATCGCCTTCAGGTACTGGAGCGCGGCGGCCTCGAGAAGGTCACTCCTCGTGGTTCCGAGCAGCTCCGCCTCGCTCAACAGATCGCGGGCCACCCGCGCGGGGAGCCCGATCCGAACAGCTACCTTCCGTTCCTCCGTCATCTCGCCGACAGAATAGGAAAGACAACACCCCAGGTTGGCGCATGAGCCGGGGGGTTCTATCATCGTGGCGATGCCACGAGGGAGCCCCAGCGGGGCGGACATTGAACTGGCCGATCAGGTACGGGCGAACGGCATCCTCGTCTCCCCTCGGCAGGTCCAAAAGATCCGAGAGGAGTACGGCGTGATCCGCTCCCGGCGTCGGTTCTTGGGCCGGCACGGATCTGAGTCGTTCTACGACCCTGAGGCGGCCGCCGTCGTCGCGAGATTCCAGCGCCTCTTGCGTCTTCTACGGTCAGTCCCCCTGGCGACGGTGTTCCTGTTCATCGACGGCTACCCCCTCCCCGAGGAGACCCTCAAGGGGGCGATCGGGAAGTGCACCTGGGTTGGGGATCCGCCCAGGGGAGATCCATGGAAAGCGGCAGAAGCTGCGGCCACAAAAGCTCGGAAGGACCGAAGCAACGCGGGGGTGGTGTTCCGCCAGATGGTGCGGGCTAATGATGCGGATCCGGAGGCGGCCATGAGCGATGTGGTCGCCCTCCAGTACGGCGAGACCCTGCAGGCTCAAGTCGAGGATCTGGGTCATGGTTTCGTGCCCGAGATCGTGCGGGCCACCGGCCTAGGTGAGGCGTGGGCGAACGACCCAGAGGCCGCAGCCAAGGTCGACCAGGTCTTCAGGATTGTCCTCACACCTCGGAAGCTGACACTCCTGCTCAAGCAGTCATCGGTGGCCGACCTAGAGCTGGCCCGAAGCCGGGCACTCGAAGAAATGCCCTTCTCGCCTGGAGATGTCATCGAGGAGGTCGCTCCGAGAAGACGAAAGGCCGTGGCATTGGCATGCGTCGCGGCTCTTGTGGCAAGGCTCGCGCTGATCGAGTACCGGAGAGAGGAGGCTCCGGCCCCGAACGACTCGCGATGAGAGCCCCCGCGGCGCTGGAACCGCCCGGGGGCATGGCACAGGAAGGAGGACCTTCCCATGCAGGCTCAGAGTACCGCGGCTCCACAGCCGCTTCGTCCCTCCCGATCCGGAGTCCTCGCCGTCTCCGGCTGGGGGGTTGGAATCAAAGTCGAGCGTCACCGGCTGATCGTCACCGAGGGCCACGGCCCGAGGCGCCGAGACGCCATGTTGTTCCGGGCCACCTCCGGGCTCAAGCGCCTCGTCGTGATCGGCCGGGCCGGCACCATCTCGCTCGCCGCGCTCGGCTGGCTCCGAGATGTCGGCGCGTCGTTCGTCCATCTCGACCATGACGGCGAGATCCTCTTGATCTCTGCTCCCTGGGGCAACGACGACGGACGGCTCCGCAGGGCTCAGGCTCTATCGGTCACCAACGGCGTCGCCCTGAAGGCTGCGCAAGGCATCGTGATGGAGAAGCTCGGCGGCCAGCGGAGCGTCCTCGCTCGCGTAGAAGCGACGGAGGAGGCTCGGGCGGCAATCGACGGGGCGATCTCGAGCGTGCCCGGATGCAAGGACTCCGCCGAGCTGATGCGGGTCGAGGCGGAGGGAGCGGGAGCCTATTGGGCAGCGCTGGCTCCCGAGCCGCTCACCTTCGCCCGGAAAGATCTGCCCGGGGTGCCGGCCCACTGGCTGAGGCTGGGATCGCGGTCGTCGCCCCTGACCTCGAGCCCGAGGCGGGCCGCAACGCCCGGCCAGGCGCTCCTGAACATCACGTACGGCTCAGCTCAGGCCGAGGCGGTGATCGCCTGCGCGAAGATCGGGCTTGATAGTGCGCTCGGTGTCCTGCACGCGGACACTCGCCGGGACAGCCTTGCCGTGGACCTGCTCGAGGTGTGCCGCCCCGCCGTCGACACTCAGGTTCTCCAGCTCATCCGTACGACGACCTTCGCCGCCCGCGACTTTCGAGAGGATCGCCAGGGGCAGGTGTGGGTCAGCCCCTCGCTCGCCCGATCTATCGCTGAGTGGAGCCCGCTGTGGGCGCGGGAGCTCGGCCCAGTGGCCGAGCGCCTCGCCAAGTGGTTCGCGCAGGGAACCAGATCCCGAAGCCTCAGGGTTCCCGACCTCCTGACAAACACCGCTCGGTCGGCAGCCAAGGATCGGGTCCGGAGCGGACCCAGGCGGGTTCCGGACGTGCTCCTCCCCCCGCTCCGGCGAGCATGCCGCGCATGTGGAGTCGTCCTTGGGACCCCCTCGGCCCGCGGATACTGTGCCGACTGCCTTCTTGAGCGACGGGCCGAGCACGCCGAGGACTTCGTGCCGGCTGGCCCGGCCGCGCTCGCGAGGATGCGAGAGGAAGGGAGGGACCCGCTTCAGCGCCCGGAGACGAAGGAGAAGCTCCGACAGGCGCGGTTACGGAGGCTGGTCGAGAAGCGAGCATCCAGGGAGGCTGGGGCCGAGCGTGTTGATCCGGAGGTGTTCAAGCAGGAGATCCTCCCAACGTTGCAGGCGATCTCAGTACGGCGCATGGCTGCTGTGACTGGCTTGTCGCGGCCGTACTGCTCCGAGATCCGGCGTGGGCTGAAGGTGCCACACCCGGGGCACTGGGAAGCGCTGAAGACCGCTGCGGCTTCCCGTAGCACCTGAGCCGGGAATCTCTGGCCTCCGGGCTCCGGCGTCGGTTACCCTCGGTCAGGACCGGGAGGAGAGGCGTTGGCGCAAACGGGTGCGAACAGCGATCTGCCGTTCGCCAGGGAGCTATTCGAGGCTGCCGACCGGATGCGGGGTAGCGTCGAGTCGGCCGAGTACAAGCACCTCGTCCTNNTCCGTGTCGAGGCCAAGCAGTACCCATGGTGGGACGAGCGCCGGGTCATCGCGGTGGCTACGCCCGCTCTAGGCTCAGACAGAGGCTGAGCTGGACGTGTTTGTCAGGCCCAAGGCAGACCTAGGGCGAAATGGTTGTGCGCGGACCGATTTCCCTTCTACGCTCTGAGCGCATGCCAACCACTCCCTCCACCAATGGCGGCGACCTTCCCTTCGCGACGACACTCTTCGAGACGGCGATCAAGCTCCGCGGCAGCGTGGAATCTGCCGAGTACAAGCACCTTGTCCTCGGGCTGCTGTTCCTGAAGTACATCTCCGACTCGTTCGAGCGACGGCGAGCCGTACTCGAAGAGGCCACGCGGGACCCGGCGAACGAGGACTACTTCACCGAGGACACCGCGGAGCGCGCCGGGATCCTCGAGGATCGCGATGAGTACATCTCGGAGAATGTCTTCTGGGTTCCCGGGGAGGCACGGTGGGATGCCCTGCTCGCCGCGGCGTCGCTCCCGGACATCGGGGAGCGCCTGGACAAGGCGCTCGATGCGATCGAGCGCGACAACCCCGAGCAGCTCCGCGGGGTGCTCCCGAAGATCTACGCCCGGGCGCCGATCCAGCCGGCCAAGCTTGGCTCGCTCGTGGAGACGATCGCGAAGATCGGGTTCGGTGACGACCCCGACCAGGCCCGCGATGTCCTCGGCCGGACGTACGAGTACTTCATCCGGGAGTTCGCCCGTGCCGAGGGTCACCGAGGTGGCGAGTTCTACACGCCCCGGTCGGTAACCCGGCTGCTGGTCGAGATGCTCGAGCCGCTCGAGGGCAGGGTCCTGGATCCCGCCTGTGGGTCCGGCGGCCTCTTTATTCAATCGGCCGAGTTCGTGAAGGCCCACGGGGGCAGGCCCCGTCAGATCTCCATCCTCGGGCAGGAGAACAACCAGGCGACATGGCGAATCGCCAAGATGAACCTGGCCATCCACGGCATCTCGGGCGAGGTCAAGCTGGGCGACTCCCTGCTGAACGACCTGTTCCCCGGTGTCCGGGCGGACTTCGTATTGGCGAATCCCCCCTTCAACATGAGGCAGTGGGGCGCCGCCTCGGTCGCCGGGGACGCTCGCTGGACTTATGGCGAGCCTCCGGACCGGAACGCCAACTACGCCTGGATCCAGCACTTCATTCACCACTTGGCGCCGAACGGGCGGGCCGGATTCGTCATGGCCAACGGGTCGCTCACGTCAAACACCAACGGCGAGGGAGCAATCCGTCGGCGAATCGCTGAGGCCGGTTTTCTGGGTTGCGTTGTGGCGCTGCCGCCGCAGCTCTTCTTCACCACTCCTATCCCGGTCTGCCTGTGGTTCGTCGACCGGGACAAGGCATCGAACGGCGAGCGGGACCGACGCGGCGAGACCTTGTTCATCGATGCCCGGCAGATGGGGCGGAAGATCAGCCGCACCCAGATCGAGCTCACCCCCGACGAGATCGCGCGGATCGCCGGCTCCTATCGCGCTTGGTGCGGGCAGAAGGAGGCGGGCGAGTACGCAGACGTGGCCGGCTTCTGCAAGGCGGTCATGCTCGCCGAGATCGCCGAAGCAGGATACGCACTCACGCCAGGTCGCTATGTCGGGACGTCGGTCGACGAGGAGGACGAGCAGGCGTTCGAGGAGCGAATAGCGGAACTCGTCGCTCAGATCCGGGAGGACTTCGCGGAGAACGAGCGGCTCACGGCGGAAGTGCGGCGGGCACTCGGAGCGGTGAAATATGGGCCCTGAGGATTGGACTCCTGCTCGGCTCGGTGACTGTATGGAGGTTCTGACCGGGTTTCCCTTCGCGAGCAAATCATTCTCAGACGGGAAGAACAACGTCCGGCTCCTTCGAGGCGACAACATCGTTCAAGGCGGCCTCCGCTGGGATAGCGCCAAGTGCTGGCCGTGCAACGATCTGGAGGCATATGCGAGCTGGCAGCTGGCCGAGGGCGATGTTGTCGTGGCAATGGATCGGCCGTGGATTGAGGCTGGCCTCAAGCACGCACGGCTGCAGGCCAGGGATCTCCCCTGCCTCTTGGTGCAGCGTGTTGCTCGGCTCCGGGCTGATGAGTCAATGGATCAAGGATTCCTCTTCGCTCTGATCGCGAGTCCTGCGTTCACGACCCACGTGCTATCGGTTCAGACGGGGACCGCTGTGCCGCACATCAGTGCCCGGCAGATCGGGGACTTCAAGTTCCTGATACCCCCACTCGACGAGCAGCGGCGCATCGCTGGCGTGCTGGGCGCGCTCGACGACAAGATCGAGCACACCCATACCCTCGTGGGTCGCCTTCGCCAAGTTGCCGACCTCCGATTCCGGCAGCTCTTTCTCGGCTCGGACGAGCGTAGTCGGCGCTCGCTTAGCCATGTGGCGTCGCTCCAGCGGGAAACAGTTGATCCTGCGGAGCACCCAGGCGAGTTGTTCGAGCATTTCAGCATCCCCGCCTTCGATAACGGCCGCTGGCCTGCGCTCGAGGTTGGCGCTCAAATCTTGAGCGGCAAGACGCGTTTGCCGAGGGGCGACGTAATCCTGCTCTCAAAGCTGAATCCTGCCACTCCTCGCGTGTGGTGGCCTCGGGCCACGGCCAGAGGAGAGCCAGTCTGCTCTGGCGAGTTCGTCGTTCTCGTGCCGACCGAGGTTCCGGCAACCTTCCTCTATGCAAGCTTGCGAAACGATTCGGCTCTCTATGACGAGATCCTGAGTCATGCGACGGGGACGACGGGCAGCCGACAGCGCGTGAAGCCTTCCGAAGTGCTCTCCTCGTCCCTTCTCGACGCAGAGGCAAACGAGCTTGACGTGTACGACTCATTCGCCCGCCCCGTTTACGACCTTGAGGCCGCTCTCATTGCCGAGTCACAACACCTCAGTGCGATCCGCGACGCGCTCCTCCCCAGGCTTATCTCGGGCGCGGTGGGGGTTCCGGACACGTACGACCCTGATGACGCGATCGGCACGGTGGCCGAGGCGGCAGTCACGGCGCCGCCGTGAGCGTCCCGATCAACGAGCTCACCTACGCGGAGCAGCCGGCCTTGGAGTGGCTCGGTCAGCTGGGGTGGGCGCATGTGCACGGGCCGGAGATTGCCCCCAACGGAGCGGCCCCGGAGCGGGCCACTTGGGACCAGGTCGTGCTCCTCGATCGGCTTCAGGCCGCTCTCGCGGACCTCAATCCGAAGGCCTCCGAGGTCGCGCTCGACCTTGCGATCGAGCGCGTCCGGGAAACCGCATCCCCAGATCCAGTTCGTGACCATCTCGCCTTCCACGACCTGCTGCTGGAGGGCGTCCCGGTCACGGTACTCGAGGACGGCGAGGAGCGAACGCTTCGCCTGAGGCTGATCGACTGGGACACGCCAGAGCAGAACGACTTCCTTTGCGTCGACCAGTTCCGCATCATCATCGGGCGGAAGAACCGGAGGCCGGACATCTTGCTGTTCGTGAACGGCCTTCCCCTCGGGCAGCTCGAAGTGAAGGATCCTGGGGACCCTGCAGCGACCCCGACCGGCGCCGCGAATCAGATTGCCCACTACGTGCAGACCATCCCGAACCTCTACCGGTTCGTCGAGCTGGTCGCGGTTTCCGACCTCCTCCAGGCACGGCTCGGCACGCTCACCACCCCAGCGGAGCACTTCGCCGAATGGAAGACCATGGATGCAACTGAGATGGAAGGGCGCCCGGCGCTCGAAGTCTTGATCTCCGGTGTGTTCTCGCCGGCGTCCTTCCTCGATCTGATCCGGCACTTCGTCTTGTTCGAGGAGGCTGGCGGGAAGCTCGTGAAGCTCGCCGCCAAGTATCACCAGGTCGACGCGGTGCGCCGGGCGGTCGAGGCGACCGCGGAGGCCATGGGCTCGGACGGTCGGGCTGGCGTCGTGTGGCACACGCAGGGCTCTGGCAAGAGCAACACGATGGTGTTCTACGTCTGGAGACTCCGAAACGACGCCCGGTTCGCCAACCCCACCGTCGTAGCGCTCACCGATCGGATCGACCTCGACACCCAGCTCCACCAGACGTTCGTCGGCCAGCGCTCCCTTGAGCCGGTCGTCGAGCAGGCCGAGTCGATCGCCGACCTGCGAGAGAAGCTGGACCGACCCGCCGGGGGGATCGTATTCACCACGATCCAGAAGTTCGCCACCGAGCCGGAGGAAGCCATGCCGGTGCTCTCCACCCGCCGTAACGTGATCGTGATGGCCGACGAAGCCCATCGGACCCAGTACGCAAGACTCGCTCAGAACGTCACTATCGCGTTGCCGCGCGCCACCCGGATCGGGTTCACCGGCACACCGATCGAGCAGGCGGACCGGTCCACTCAGGTCGTGTTCGGCGACTACATCTCGGTGTATCGGATGGAGCGGGCGGTCGAGGACGGGGCTACGGTCCCCATCTACTACGAGTCCCGGCGCATCTCTCTCGACATCGGGGACGAGGGGCTTCTGCACGAAGTCGAGGAGAAGCTGACCGGAGAGGAGGACGAGGCCGCGGCCCGGTTGGTCAGCGCGTGGACCCGGCTCGAGCGTGTGGTCGGCACCCTGGAGCGGCTGGAACGAGTGGCCGACGATGTCGCCGAGCATTGGCGGGCGGGTGCCGCCGGAGAAGGCGGGAAGGCAATGATCGTGGCGATGAGCCAACGGATCGCCGCCGACCTCACCGAGCTCTTGCGGGCTCGTCTGGGGAACGACACGGTCACCTGTGTGATCAGCGCCACTGCCACCGCTGACCCCGCCATCTCGAAGTGGCGGCGCTCACTTCAGGAACGCAAGCAGGTCGAGGCCGACTTCAAGGATCCCGACCATCCGCTCAAGGTGGTGGTCGTCCGCGACATGTGGCTCACCGGGTTCGACGTCCCTTCCCTGTACACCCTGTACGTGGACAAGCCGATGCGGGACCACGGGCTCCTGCAGGCTATCGGCCGTGTGAACCGGGTCTTCCACGACAAGCCCGGCGGGCTGGTCGTCGACTACATCGGGATCGGCGACGACTTGAAGGCATCCCTCGCTTTGTACAGCGCGGCCGACGTCGAGGACGTTGCCATTCCGATCGGGATCGCCATCGCTCGACTCCGCGAGAAGCACGAGATCGTGGCGGAGTTCTTCCACGGAATCGACTTCCGGGCCCGTCACGTGCTCTCACCGACCCAGAGGGCTACCCAGTTCGCCCAAGCAGTGGCGAAGATCATCGCCGACGAGGAGATCAAGAAGCGCTTCCTCGGGGAGTATGGACTGTTCGCTCGCCTGTACCGGCTCCTCCGAGCCGACCCGGCCGGGATAGCGGTGGCAGGTGACGAGGAGTTCTTCCGGAAGGTGGCCGGAGCGATCCTGAAGATCGCTCCTCCTGTGGGACAGGTCTCGAGGGAGACCGAGCAGGCGGTCAAGCAGTTCGTGTCCGAGGGGCTCACGGCCGGCGAGGTGATCGACATCTTCCAGTTGGGGAGCGAGGCCCGACCGGAGATATCGGTGCTGTCCGACGAGTTCCTGGACAAGGTCACCACCGGGCTCTCTGGCGAGCCGGCCGTGGGCGTCGAGCTGCTCAAGAAGATCCTCTCCGATGAGATCCACGTCCGGGAGCGGTCCAACCACATGCAGGCCAAGCTCTTCTCGGATCGCCTCCGGGAAGCCCTGGTGAGCTACGAGGCCCGGCAGCTCACTAGCGTCCAGGTGATCGAGCGCCTGGTCCAGCTGGCCCGGGATATGCGCGAGGCCAGGCGGCGACACGAGGCGCTTGGGCTAGCCCCTGAGGAGGTAGCCTTCTACGACTCGCTCGCCGGCGGGTCGGAGAGCTGGGTTGCCGATCCGAAGCTCGCCGAGATCGCCCGGGCGCTCGTTCGTGGGGTCAAGGAAGACCTCTCCGTCGACTGGGCGGATCACGAGTCGACCGAGGCCGCCATCCGGACCAAGATCAAACACCTGCTCCGTCGCTACGGATACACCCCTCCGGCCGGGGGGGCCGGGCCGAGTCGGACGGGGCTCGCGGACTTGATTCTGGATCAGGCGCGGCATCTGTACCGCTACTGGCCCGAGGTAGTTCAGGCGTCACTCCCCTTCTAATTGTGCGGGACGTGTTGGATTAACGACTTCGTTGCGCGGAGCCGAAGGCCAATCGCCCGCCAAGCCATCTCAGGCGTCCTCTGTCGAGGCGAACCATCCAGCCTGTTCATGGCGACGGTAGTTGGGTCTGATGCCGAGTTGATCGACTACACGATCCGCGAACCCCTTGGCCGATTGGTACGCCCACTCGCTGCAGCCGTGGCCCAAGGCAAGATCGGGCCACCATGGATTGCCAGATCCCGCCATTAGGACATTGTCCGCGAACTTGCCGCGCAACTTCTTCTCCATCTGATTCGGGGAGTCCGCAGACAGGTCCTCCGGCTGATAGTGCGCCAATGCATTCCGAACGCTTACCAAGAGGCTCGCTGCTTGAAAGGGCTGGGCGCCGCGGGGAAGGGGATTGTTCCCGGCGAAGACGAGCGCCATCTGGTACTTATCCAGCGGTCGGAGTTTCGATCCCTCATCGGTCCCTCGCCAAAGCTCGGCCATCATGCGACGCGCATCGCCAGATAGCGGCGCAATGTATCCGTCGCCGTCTACGCCGTGGCCGTCCACGGCGTCCTGGTACAGCTCATTGATCATGGCCTCCAGGAATGTAGCGGCGGACTGGATGGCGGACAGGACATACGCGCGGTGCGCGATGTCGAAGCGCGAACCTCCCTGATGCTTCGCCTCTATCTTGCCGGCAAGACCGCTCAGGTGCTGCGCGCTCCAGAGGAAGTAGGTGCTGAAGTACCCGCGCATGACTACACGAAGCGGCCCAATCGTAGCGGAGGCCTCCAGGGGCCCAACGCCAATGCTCACGTCCCTTCGTTCTTCACCCACCCTCGCAGCGTAGAGGGACCGGCGGCCCCCTGTCCTGTCCTCTGGCGCCTCGTTTGCTGCCAGGCTCCCGTCGCTGCCTTGTTTCCGTCCACCCCGCAGTCGGTGCTCCAGCCACTGCTCCCGCCTAGCCCACCTTGTCGGGCCCAGGGAGGCCAGGCCCTCTCGTTCCGATCCCGAGGCTCCCGCTGGTGTGCCGGAGGGACTCGGACTGCTTCTCTGTCCGGCCCCGGTCGCCGCTCCCGCGGCGCCGGCCTGTCTGTCCACGTCCCCGGGCCTAGGAGGCCGGTCCCTTCTTCATCCCCCCCCCCCCCCCCCCCNNAGAAGATCAAGGAAAAGCTCGGCATCGGTCCGCGGGTCGATCAGCCGGCTGACCCGATCGACGCGGCGCCAACCAAGGGTGGACCGACCAAGGGCGCGCCGACCAAGGGTGGACCGCTCAAAGACGTGACGCAGCTCAAGGACCTGCCGCTCAAAGACGTGCCGGTCGACTTCTGACCCGCATGACGACAGGAACGCAGGACCCGGCGGCCCGGGCGGCGGCCGCGCTGTCCGACGCGCTCGCGTCCTTCACCAACGGTCCCCCTCCCGCGCCCCCCCCCCCCCCCCGCCGTTTTTCCCCCCCCCCCCCCCCGACCCTGTCCCGGTGCGCGCCCGAGGCGCGCCCGGTCTGCCGGTCTGAGGCCCTCCCGGTCTGTCCACGTTGCCGGGCCTGCGGAGGGGGCCCCTCTCCTATCCCGACAACTGGGAGAAGTCGAAGACCACTACGCCGAGTAACCCGAAGGCCCTCCGTGTTCCGCTGCTACGGTGAGTTGGTGACCCCAGCCGGCTACGATCCGTTCGCCCGGGGCCCGTATCCGGTCGGGGTGCGGACCATCGAGGCGCGCGACGCCGCGCGAGGTCGGACGTTCCCCGGCGAGGTCTGGTATCCGGCACAACCGCGGGAGGCGGGGCCCACCGGGGACGAACAGCGAGACGCCGCCCAACGTTCGGGTGCGTACCCCCTGATCGTCTTCTCCCACTCCAGCGGAGGACATCGAAGGTCCTCGACCTTCGTCTGCAGGCACCTGGCGAGTCACGGCTACGTCGTCGCCGCGATGGACCACTCGGAGCTCATCGCCCCCGAACTGGCCCGCCGGGAGGACGAAACGGAGGCCGGGCGAGGCGCGCGCGTCGATGCCGTGATCGCCAGCCGGGTGCCGGACGTGCGGTTCCTTCTCGACCATCTGCTCGCCGGCGCCACGGACTTCGGGATCGACCAGGGGCGGATCGGCCTCGTCGGGCACAGCTTCGGCGGGTGGACGGTGCTGGCTATCCCGGAGGTCGATCCCAGAGTGCGATCCGTGGTGGCGATGGGCCCGGGAGGGAGCCGGCACCCGCGGCCCGGGATCCTTCCGCTCGAGCTCACGTTCGCCCGGAGCCACGACGTCCCGACGCTGTACCTGGCGGCTCAGGACGATGTGCCGATCCCACTCTCCGGCGTGGTCGAGCTGTTCGAGCGCACGCCATCACCGAAACGGATGTTCGTGCTCCGGCGGGCCGATCACCAGCATTTCCTGGACGACGTGGAAGCCGAGCACGAAGCGATCCGAGGGATGACCTTCCCCGGGGACGCCGCCTGGATCCCGGCCGCGATGCGACCGATGGCGGAGCTGTCCACGGGAGAACAGGCGCGTGCGTTCGTCCGGGCGCTGACGCTCGCCCATCTTGATGCGACGCTCCGGGCGTCCGACGCCGCTGAACGGTTCCTGCACGGTGACGTCGAAGCCGAGCTGGCCGCGCGTGGGGTGGAGGGTTTCGAGCACCGGGCGTGAGCGCCGGTGCCGCGCAGCGAACGGCTACGACCGACCGGCCAGCTTCGCCAAGCGAACCGCTTCGGCCACCCCTTCGGTCCAAGGCTCGCCGTGGCCGGGGAGCACGAGGTCGGCGGTCACTCCTCCCAGCGTATCCAGGGAGCGCATGGCCTGGTTCGTATCCGTGTTGAACCCCGACGGTGCGATCTGCGGTCCCCGCCGGCCGGTCAGCGGGTTGCGGGTGACCAGCGCGTCGCCCGTCAGCACCACCCCCCGGTCCTCCAGGAACAGCGCGGACATCCCCGGCGTATGGCCGGGGAGGTGCACCACCCTCGGCCGGCCGGGCAGGCCGAGCGTCTCGCCGTCGGCGAACGTCGACACCTCCCGCACAGGCACGATCTTGATCCCGCCCCGGCGGAGCAGGATGAACACCGTCCGGTACAACTCCGCTTTGAACAGGTAGGGGGTGACCTTGCCGTCGGTCTTGCCAACCTTCCCCGTCTTCGCCACCTTCGCGTCCGCCTCATGCACCCACACGGAGGAGCCGGCCGCGGTCCGGGCGCGTTCGGCGAACCCGACGTGATCGCTGTGGGCGTGAGTGAGGAGGACCGCTTCGAGGTCCACGAGGTCGCGCCCCAGCACGGCCACCTCCCCGACCAGCTGGTTCCAGTCGCCGGGTGCCCCCGCGTCCACCAGGGTGAGCTTGCCGCCGTCCTCGACGAGGTAGAAGTTCGACACGCCCTGCGTCAGCCGGTAGATGTCCGGTGCGACCTTCACGCCATGACCTTGGGGTTCGGGGCTCTAGTCATCGCCCCAGCCTAATGCGGCATCGAGGGCATGGTGCGGTCGGAGCCGATCGTGCCCCCCGCGCCCTGCGGTACACTCCGTCGAACCATGGCCGTGGTGACGCTGCGTTCGCCCCTCCGGGAGCTGGCCGGAGGACAGAAGGAGCTCCAGATCGAGGGCTCCACCGTCGGCGAGGTGATCGAGCAGCTCGAACGCGGCCACCCCCGTCTGACCGGCTGGGTGCTCGACGAGCACGGCTGCGTCCGTCAGCACGTCTTGCTGTTCGTCAACGGGGAGCAGGCCGAACTCGCCCGCACCGTCGGCCCGGGCGACACCGTGCACGTGCTGCCGGCGATCTCCGGCGGCGCGCTGCAGACGGCCGTCGAGCCGGCCACCTTCGCCCTCGATCCCGCCGAGGTGGCCGAGCTGCTGGTCGGGACGCGGAAGGGGCTGATCCTGCTCCGCGGGCCCCGGGGCCGTCCCATGGAGGTCGTGACCCGGCAGTTCGTTGGGCAGGTCTGCGAATTCGCCGTTCGGGACCCCCGGTCGGGCACGTACCTGGCGTCGGTGACCCACGGGCAGCACGGCCCGCGGCTGTACCGGACGAGCGATCCTTTGGGGGAATGGGAGGTGGCCGAGGGGCCGGTCTTCCCGGAGGACGCCGACTGGACGCTCGAGCGGATCTGGTTCGTGCAGCCGGGGGTCGAACCCGACGTCCTGTGGGCCGGCGTGGCCCCTGCCGCGCTGTTCAAGAGCGAGGACGGCGGCCGTTCATGGCAGCTCAACCGGGGTTTGTTCGACCACCCCACGCGGCCGTCATGGCAGCCGGGCGCAGGCGGGCTCGCGCTGCATTCGATCTGCGTGTGGCCGGGCGAACCGGACCGGCTGGCGATCGGCACCTCGGCGGCCGGCGTGTGGCTGTCGGACGACGGCGGCGCGTCATGGCGCAACGGGAACCGGGGTCTGGTCCCGCGCTACATGCCCCCCGAGGCACGGCAGGACACGATCCAGCTCTGCGTGCACAACATGCACCGGGCGCCGCTGGAGCCGACCACCCTGTACATGCAGTTCCACGGGGGCGTATACCGCTCGGACGACGCGGGGGAGTCGTGGGAGGACATCGGGACCGAACACGGGCTCCCGTCGGACTTCGGCTTCCCGATGGTGGTGGACCCGAACGATCCCGACCGGGCCTTCGTCATCCCGCTGACGTCGGACGGGGACCGGATCACGCCGGAGGGGCGGATGCGGGTGTACGAGACGAAGGATCGGGGCCGGACCTGGTGGCCGCTGCAGGACGGGCTGCCTTCGGGTGACGCCTTCCTGACGATCCTCCGGCAGGCGTTCGGCCACGACGGCCGGGAACCGCTCGGGCTGTACTTCGGCGCGGAGTCCGGTGAGGTGTTCGGCTCGGCGGACGGCGGGCGAACGTGGGCCACGGTCGCCGAGCACCTGCCGCCGGTCTATTCGGTCCGTTGCTCTCGCTGAACCCGGCCTAGCGGAGCGCCGCGACCCGCGACGCCGTCAGCGCGATCCCCACGATCACGATCACGGCAAACCCCGCCACCTGGACCGGCCTGCGGATGCTGCGTGGCCCGATCCCTTCGGCCAGTCCGCCCGCCACGATCCCCGTCAGCAGGCCGCCGACGTGGGCCAGGTTGTCGACCCCCGCCAGCGAGAACCCCAGGACCAGGTTGATCACGATCAGCATGGCGGCCCACTGCAGCTGGAAGCGGTTCGGTCCGCTCTGCCGTCGCCGGAAGTTGAACGCCACCCATGCCCCCAGCAGGCCGAAGATGGCCCCCGAGGCTCCCACCGCGGGGATGCCGGGGGTGCCGAAGGCGAACGACGTCACGCTGGCCATCAGGCCGCACAGGACGTACAGCAGGGTGAACCGAACCTTCCCGAAAGCGCTCTCGATGAGGAAGCCGAACAGGTACAGGGCGTACATGTTGAAGGCCAGGTGGATCAGCCCGGCGTGGAGGAACATCCCGGTGAACAGACGCCAGTACTCGCCGCCCACGATGCCCGGGCCGAACTGCCCGCCGCTGTAGATCGCCCCCAGGTTCACCAGCTTCTGGTCGCTGCCGCCGAAGTACAGCGAGCGCGAGGCGCCGGTAGCCCATTCGACCAGGAACATCGCGATGTTGATGGCCAGGATGGCGGTGGTGACCGACCCGGGGCGGCCGACCAGGAAGCGGATCCTGACCCGGCGCCGCGGGCCGCTCTTGCGGGCGTCGGCGAGGCACTCGGGGCACTGGTAGCCGACCGGCGCGGCGTTCATGCAGTCCGTGCAGATCGGGCGGCCGCACCGCGTGCAGTGCACACCGGTCCGGATGTCCGGATGCCGGTAGCACGTCTCCATCAGCAGGCCCGAGGTGCGTCCCTGCGTGGGATCGGTGGGGGGTGGCGGTGGCACCCCGCCCGGGTTCACTTCGTGGTCGGGCCGGGGAAGCTGCGGCGTTCGGTCGTCGCCGGGGGCATTCTCCATCGACAGCGATGCTACAGGCCACCTCGAAATGGGGCGGCCCTCACACCTCCGGGGCGTGGTCGACGAGGAGGCCGTCATGTCCGGCGGCGAGGGCTTCGCCCACCGACTCCTCGGGCAGGGCCGGTATCCGCTCAAGGCGGCGGACCGGGGAGAGCAGGGGAGGCACCACCGCCAGCAGGCCCCCGATCGCCCCGATCCACATCGTGGTTCGGATCCCGATGGTGTTGCCCAGGATCCCGCCGACGAACGAGCCGATCGGGATCGTCCCCCACACCATGAACCGCATGGTGGCGTTCATCCGTCCCTGCATCCGGGCCGGGGTGATCGCCTGGCGCAGGCCGACCTGGTTGCTGTTGTAGATCACCGCGCCGAAGCCGAAGAAGAACTGGGCGGTGAGCAACATCGGCAAGGCGAGCGACCGGGGCGTGGCCGGGATCAGCAGCGCCGCCAGCGAGGACACGAAGATTGACCCGATGATAGCCGAGCCGACCCCCAGGCGTTCCGCCGAACGGCGGACCACCATCGCACCGATCAGGGCGCCCACGCTCCCCAGACTGAACAGCAGCCCGATCTGACCGGCCTTGAGATGCAGCGAGCGCACCGCGAACAGCACGAACAGGGCGAAGATCATCTGGCCGAACAGGTTCGCGGTGGCGGTGCAGAACGCGATGGGCCGGAGCAGCGCGTGCCGCCAGACGTAGCGCCACCCCTCGGCGATCTCGGAGCGCATCTTCGGGTGCTTGCCATCGGCGCCGCGGGTGTCGATGGGCGGCTCCGGGCGCCGGATGAACACGATGAACGCGGCCGACCACACGTAGCTCACGGCATCGGCGGCGATGGCCACCGGGGCCTTGAACAGCTGCACCAGGAACCCACCCAGGGCCGGACCGCCGAGCTGGGCGGCCGACCGGCTCATCTCGAGCTTGGCGTTGCCGTCCACCAGCTGGTCCCGTTCGACCAGCGCGGGCAGGTAGGACTGATACGCGACGTCGAAGAACACCGTGCCGATCCCCGTCAGGAAGGCCACGGCGTAGAGCTGGCCGATGTGCAGCGTGCCCAGCTTGTAGGCGACCGGGATCGAACCGAGCGTCAGCACCCGGAGCACGTCGCCGGCGATGAGGACCGGGCGGCGGCGGAGGCGGTCCACCCACACCCCGGCCGGCAGGCCGAACAGGATGAACGGCAGGAACTCCAGCGCGGCCAGCAGGCCGACCTGGAACGCGCTCGCCTTCAGCACCAGGATCGCGGCGAGCGGGAGGGCCAGCTGGGTGACCTGGGTGCCGAGCTGGCTGACCGTCTCGCCGGTCCACAGCTTCATGAAATCCACGTGGCGCCACAGCGAGCGGTTGGTCCTGACGGCCGGTTCGCTCATCGCCCGCCTCCCTCCAGGAAGTCCTCCAGCCAGCCGGACATCTCGGGCACCGCGTCGCGACGAAGCGTGTACCGGCTGTTGTCCTCCAGCGTCACGTTGAGCAGGCCGGCGGACCGGAGGATCACCGTGTGGTGGTGGGCCGACGACTTCGCCAATCCGGTGGCGCCGGCCAGCTCCTGGAGGGTGGCGCCACCGGAGATGGCCAGCACCTTCAGCATCCGCAGGCGCTTCTCGTCGCCCAGCGCCTTGTGGAGCCGGACCAAACGCGCCGGGGGCTCCGTGGGGTCGGCCGGGGAGGGTTCGTCGTCGGCCGGGTAGCAGACGATCGTCACGTCATCCCAGGCGTTCATCACGTTCCACGGCCGCATCGCCACGTGCGGGACCAGCAGGACCCGTCGCGTCCACGTGCTCGCCGTGTACTGCAGGCCGTGGGTGGCGGCTTCGATCAGCTTCTCGGGCTCGACCGAACCGAGCAGCGCGCGCTTGGCCTCCACGTCCCGCCGGAGGATCGGTTCGACCTCCGGCCGCTGGCGCGAGAAGACCTCGTCGTTCCATCGCCGGAGGGCGTCCACGAAGGCCAGCTTGGTGGCCTCCGGGCCGAGCTTCTTCAGGACCCCGATCCTGGCGGTTGCGTCCTTCACCTCGGGCTCGACCTGTCGGGTCAGAGTGGCGAGCTGGTCGAGCGCCTCGTGGTCACCTTGCGACGCCTGGACGAAGAGCGGGGGCGGTACGGCCGCCCGCAGTGTGGGCCACCGGGACCCGAGCAGGATCAGGGCGAACTCGTTCCCGGGCATGCCCTCGATCCGCTCGATCAGGTCCGAGGGTTCGCGGACCCGGTCCTCCCAGACCAGACCCATCACCGTCCCCCACTGTTTGCCGCCCTCGGGTCCGAGCCGCCCCAGCGCGGCGGTCAGCTCGGATGAGAGCCGAGTTCGAAGTTCCTCGAACACCTCCTGACCCGAGTCGAAGGTGGCCTGGATGTCGGTGCTGGCGAACGCGGCCAGCGAGATCAGCAGCTCGTAGGCGGGAGACCAGTCGAGATCCACCACCAGTCGCGGTGTGCTCCGCGTGAAGTCCATGACGCGCATTGCGGCCGCCTTTCGGGATCGGTCCGATGGATTCGAAAGGTATCGAACAGGGTAAGCCGGTGTCAAACCGAGTCGGAGCGCCGGCCAGGACGGGCGCCGGAGGGGTAGGCTCGGCACCGATGCGGGTGGGCGTGGGCGTGTCGACCGATCCGGACGGCGTGGCCGCCGCCGAAGCGGCGAGCTGGGCGGCGGTCGGTGGGTTGCACGGCGAACCGGCCGGCCTGGTCCTGCTGTTCGCCTCGCCCCATCACGCCGACCCCGCTGAGGCCATCCTCGACGCCGTCCACCGGGTCGCGGCGCCCGCCGCCCTGATCGGGTGCGTCGGCGAGTCGATCGTGGGTGGCTCGCGGGAGATCGAGGGCGAACCCGCGGTCTCGGTCTGGGCGGCGACCCTGCCCGACCCGGCCGAGTCGTTCCACATGGTCTTCCACCGTGTCGACGAAGGGGGCGCGTTCGCCGGCTGGCGGTTCCGCGGTGGAGATGGAGGGACGGCGCCGCCCGTCCATATCGTCCTGGCCGACCCGTTCACATTCCCGGCCGACCTGCTGCTAGGTCACCTGAACGACGACCTGCCGGGCACGCCGATCGTGGGTGGGTTCGCCAGCGGGGGCGCCGCGCCGGGCGAGACGATCCTGTTCCGGGACCGCGAGATCCACCGGGAGGGGGCGGTTGGTGTCCGTCTCCCGGCGTCGCTGTCGGTCCGTACGTTCGTGTCCCAGGGCTGCCGGCCGATCGGCCAGTCGTTCGTGGTGACGCGGGCCGAAGAGAACTTCCTCTTCGAGCTGGGCGGACGCCCGCCGATGGAGCGCCTCCGGGAGACCGTGTCCGGCCTGTCCCGGGCCGACCAAGAGCTCGTCTCGAACGGCCTGCATGTCGGACGGGTGATCGACGAGTATCGGGCCGAGTTCGGGACGGGAGACTTCCTGATCCGGGGCGTGCTCGGTGTCGACCCATCGACCGGGGCGATAGCGGTCGGGGACCGGATCGCCGTCGGGGAGACCGTCCAGTTCCACGTGCGCGACGCGGCGACCGCCGACGAGGAGCTCCGGTCGCTGCTGGAGCGGGAGCGGATGACGCTCGCTGGCGGCCGGGCGGCCGGCGCGCTGCTGTTCACGTGCAACGGCCGCGGCTCGCGGATGTTCGCCTCGCCGGATCACGACGCCCGGCTGGTGTCGGATGCGGTGGGCGGCGCGGTGGCGGGGTTCTTCTGCGCGGGGGAGCTGGGTCCGGTGGGCGGGAGGAACTTCGTCCACGGTTTCACCGCAAGCCTGGCCATCTTCGTCGACGACGAGCCGTCCTAGGCCTCCCAGCCCGACCAGCGCTCGACGCCGATGGCCACGAAAGGACCGGCCGGCGGGCGGGTTCGGTACTGCGGATACTTCGCGCGGAGCAGCTGCACGGCGATCGGATCGCCCTCCAGGATCCGCGCCTGCCCGGAGGCCCGAACCCACCACAGCCTCGACCAATCCTCGTCGTAGGCATCCACCACCGCTTCCACCCGCGGGTTCGCCCGGATGTTGTCCAGCCGCTTCAGCTCCCGGGAGCGCTTCGACTTGTGGTCGACCGCCCACCAGATCGTGTCGCCGTCCAGGACGAACACGAACGGCACGACATGCGGGGTGCCGTCCGCGGACACCGTGGCCAGCCGGCCGACCCGCGCGGCCCCGAACCGTCGACGGGCCTCCTCAGCGTCCAAGCACGCCTTCGATCGTGAGCAGCGTCTTCTTCCGGTCCAGGCCGCCCGTGTAGCCGCCCAGGCCGCCGCCGGTCCGCACCACCCGGTGGCATGGCACGACGATCGGGATGGGGTTCGAACCGAGCGCGTTGCCCGCCGCCCGCACCGCGAGCGCGTTCCCCGCCTCGGTGGCCACGTCGCGGTAGGTGAGCACGCGGCCGAACGGGATCCGGGCCGTCGCCCTGAGCACCCGCTTCACGAACTCCCCGTGGACCAGCGCCAGGTCCACCCGCACGTCGAACGATCGCCGGCCGCCGGCGAAGTATTCGTCCAGCTCCCGCCGGATCTCGTCCGTCTCCGACCGCGACTCCAGGACCCGGGGCGAAACCTCCCGGGCGATCTCCGAGAGCGTGGCGTCGAAGTCGTGGTTCGGGTACTGCACGCAGAGCAGCCCATGCCGCCCCACCGCCACCAGCAGGGGCCCGAACGGCGAGTCGGCGAACGCGTAGGCCACGTCGAGCAGCCCAGCGTCGCGTGCCGCCCCGGCCAGCTCGGCCGCCGCCACCCGTGCCTTCCGTTCGGCCTCCCGGCCCCCTCCCAACCGCTTCAGCTCGGACGCCTTCATCGTGGTTCGACCTCCCTCAACTTCTTCAGGGCCTGGTACACGTTCGCCCGGGCCGCTTCCTCGGTCGAGCCCATCGCCGCGCCGATCTCCGCGTAGGACTCGTCCAAAACGAACCGGTGAACCACCGCCATCCGCTGCCGGACCGGCAGCCCGGCGACCGCCTTCCACAGGTCGTCGTCAGGCGGATCGGCAGCCTCGACCGCCAGGGCGGCGGGTGCCTCATCGGCCGGATCGGCCACCGGGAGCGCCCGCCGGTTCCGGGCCCGCGCGGCGTCGATGGCCTTCCGGGTGGCGATCGCCAGCACCCACCCCCGGAGGTTCGAACCGTCCCGGAGCCTCGGATACGCCCGGAGTGCCGACAGGAACGTCTCCTGGAAGCATTCGTCGGCTTCGTTCGGTCCCACGCTCACCATCAGGAACCGATAGACGGCCGTCCGGTGCGCGTCCAGGAACGCCTGGAACGGCGGGATGGGCTTGCGCAGCCTCGATCCTTCCTTCGGTGGGCCCATCTCGTCTACAGAACGCGGCGGGGGGGAGAACCGTGAAACGTCGCTACACCGGTGGCCACGGCCACGCCCTACGTGAGCCCGGCTCGGGGAAGCGGCCGGAGGCGACGAACCGCTCGATCCGGCGCCCGATCGCCTCCACCTCCCGGCCGGTCAGGAGCCGTTCCAGCTCGTCCCGGAGCGGGCCGGCCCGCACCTCCCCGCACACCCGCGCGAGGTCCAACGCCAGGCCGGGCGGGAGCGGCTCTCCGGCGAAGTCCCAGATCACCGTGCGGAGCTTCGGCTCCACGGCGAAGCACACACCGTGGTCGATCACCCAGATCGAACCCTCCGACCCGAGCAGGCAGTGTCCCCCCTTCCGATCGGCGTTGTTCGCCACCACGTCGAACGCGGCGATCGGTTGGAAGTCATCCAGCCGGGTCTCCCGCAACGTGAAGAAGTGTTCGCGAGGGTCCGTGTCCACGAACAGTTGCACGGAACCCTCCCCGTTCGGCCCGTCGCGGAGCACGGTGGGCGGGACGCCAGGCCATCCCAGAGCCCTGGCCAGGACGAACGCGGCCACCTCGCGGTGGCACAGCGTCCCCTCGGGGAAGTCCCACAGCGGCGCCTCGCCGTCCCGGGGCTTGTACACGGCCAGCGCCGTCCGTCCGCCCCCGCGGACCTCGGCCAGGAAGGTGTAGTTCGATGCGTTCGGCATGAGCCCGAGCGGGCGGAGCTCGCCGGTCCGAAGGAGGTGGAGCGTGTCCTCGATCGAGGCCGAAGCCGAAGCGGGGGGCTCCGGGCTCACGCCTCGTCCGGCTCGTGGTGTCCGTTCAGGGCCGGGCAGCGGTGTCCCTCGGGACCGATCGGGTTGCCGCACAGCTGGCACCGGGGGCGGCCGGCCGCGCAGACGCTGGCACCTCGCCGAGCCAGGGAGAGCATCTGCTCGCGCGTGGCCCAGAACCGCACCTTGTCGGGTTCCTCGCCCTCCGGCCCGAGGTCGTCCACGAGGTCGTCCAACGGTACCGGCTCGTCGTCATCGTCCTGCGATCCGCCGTGGCCGTTCGAGGTCTCCTCGTCGTCCTCCAGCGGGGTGATCCCGAGCTCCCGGGCCAGCCCGGCCAGCTCACCGGCCTCTTCCTCCTCCTCGTTACCGTCCTCCTCCTCGTCGTCGTCCTCGCCGGGGACGAGCTCGTCCACCTCGAGGAGCAGCAGGTCGCGGTCCTCGTGGTAACCGATGGCGAGCCGTCCGGCGCGCCATTCGGGGAGGAGAGGCTCCTCGAGCTCCATCGCCTCATCCGCCGGCCCCTTGCCGGTCTCCTTGCCCACCCGGGAGAGGATCTCGACGACCGAGGCGGCGAGCAGTTGAACCTGCTGCTTCTCGACCAGCACCGTCACCAGGTGGTCGCCCTTGCGACCTTGAAGGTAGAAGACGCGTTCGCCGGGCGCACCGACCGCGCCAGCCGTGAGGCGGTCGACGGGATCGAGGTCGATCTGCATGGTTCCATCCTAGGCCCGCGGCGGGCGACGGCTCGAAGTCGGTCCCTTGTTCGATGACACCCCGCCGCGCGCGCCGTCCGGGGACGGCGGCCGGGGGGAGGCGCGAGCGGCCAGGTCGGCCATCCCGCCGGTGTCGTTCAGCCGCACGATCCGGGGGACCCGGTCGCCCAGCAGGATCGCCGACACCGACGCCGGGCTGACGATGATCCTCTGGAATAGGTCCACATGGATCCCCGCGTAGTGCGCCACGACCAGGCGGATCACGTCGGCGTGGCTGACCACGGCGATCGTCCTCTTCGGATGCTTCGCCGCGAGGCCGTCGAGCGCTTCCGCGCTCCTGCGCTGGACCTCCGTCAGCGTTTCGCCGTCGGGGAAGCGGATGGACGAAGGTTGCTGTTGGATGCGCTTCCAGAGCGCGGTCCGGGCCAGGACGGCCAGCGGCCGGCCGGTCCAGCGGCCATAGCCAACCTCCTGGAGGTCGGGGACTGCGGGCACCGGGAGGCCTCGCGCCGCGGCGATCGGTTCGGCCGTCTCCATGCAGCGCTCGAGCGGGCTCGAATACACCGCGGCGATCGACAGCGGCCGCAGCCGCTCGGCCACGTCGGACGCCTGCCGGCGGCCCTCGTCGGTGAGATGGAGCCCGGGTGCCTGGCCGGACAGTCGCTTGCCGGTCGCCTCCGTGAGCGCGTGCCGGATGAGTAGCAGGAGCGTCACGCGGGAAGGATACCGGCATGTGTCTGACCTGCGGATGCGGGCTGCCGCACGACGATCACGGCGACCCGTCGCACATCACCTACGAGGACCTGAAGAAGGCGGCCGACGCCGCGGAGATCTCGGTCGAGGAGGCCGCGGAGAACCTCAGGGACACCCTCCCCAGGGCTTAGGCGGCCAGGGGGAGCCGGACCGTGAAGGTCGAGCCTTCGCCGAGCTCGCTTTCCACGCGCACGGATCCGCCGTGGTTCTCCACGACGTGCCGAACGATGGAGAGGCCCAGCCCGGTCCCGCCCGTCTCCCGTGACCGCGCCCGGTCCACCCGATAGAAGCGCTCGAAGATCCGGCCGCGGTCTTTGGCCGGGATGCCGATCCCGGTGTCCCGGACCACCAGCGCGGCGCTCGAGCCGTTGGCTTCGACCCGCACGTCGATGCGCCCCCCGGGCTTCGTGTACTGGATAGCGTTGGCGACGAGGTTGCGGACCAGGAGCGCGAGGTCCTGGGGCGAACCGCGGACGGTGACCGGCTCGGTCTGCACGTTGAGCGTCAGTTCGCTCTGTTCGGCCCGGCCGTCGAAGCGGCCGGCCTCGTCCTCCACGAGCTGGTCGAACCGGAGGTCGGAGGGCTCCTCCATCCCCACCTCCAGGCGGGACAGGTCGAGCAGGTCCGAGACGATCCCGGCCAGACGGACGGCCTCCCGTTCGAGCTGCCCGGCGAACCGCCGGGTCGCCTCGGGGTCGTCGGAGGCGGCCGAGGCGATGGTCTCGGCGAGTGCGCTGATCGACGCGGCCGGCGTCTTCAGTTCGTGCGAAGCGTTCGCCACGAAGTCCCGCCGCACCGCGTCGAGGATCCGGGCCCGGGTGACATCGCGCAGCACCAGGAGCACCCGGAGATCTCCCGGGACCCGCGCCGCCGTGGCCGACAGCGTTCGCGCTGCCGCGGCCACCTCGGTGGTTCGGGCCGCCCCGGTCCCGGTCACCTCCGCCACCAGCTCCTGCAGCCCGGGCGGCCCCAGCCGGTTCGCCGCATCGACCGGCCCACCGAGCAGACGGGCGACCTGTTCGTTCTGGTAGACGGTCGACCCGTCCGGGTCGAACAACACGATCCCCTCGTCGAGCCCGGAGAGGATGGCGTCGCGGGCGGTTCGTTCCTCCTGGGCGGTCGCCGCGCGCGCGGCCACCTCGCGGCGCATGGTGTTCACCGTCTGGGCGAGCAGCACCAGCTCTTCGGTCCCTTGTTCGGGCACGTCTGCGTCCAGGTCGCCGCTGCCCACGCGCCCCACGGCGTCGGTGATCCGCCGGAGGGGCCGCGAGAGCCCGCCGGCCAGTACGACCAGCACGAGGACCCCCGCCAGCGCGGCCAATCCGAACCCCACCACCAGGATGACGCGCACGCCCCCACCTTTCGAGCCCACGATGGTGAGCGGCAACGCCACGAGGACGCCGAGGACCGCGATGGCCTGCCACAGGAGCAGGCGACCGGTGAGGGTCCGTGGACGGCCGCCTCCGGCCCGCTTCCGCATGGCGTCTTCAGTCTACGGGTGGGGGCCTCCGTGGGCAGCCTCGGCGCCGCCCAGCGAACGCACCGGGAGGTCGTCGTCGCGCAGGAGGTCGGGGTCGGCGAGGCCGCCGGACCGGATCAGGGCGGCGGCCTGCAGGACGTCGGACCCCCGGTTCATCCCGACCACACTCTGCACGCGGCCATCCTTGCGGTAGAAACCCAGGAAACTCCGGTCGTCCAGGCTTCCCCGGACCACGAAGTCGTCCCACTCGGTGTGGTGGCCCGCGTACTGGATGTTGTGGTCGTATTGGTCGCTCCAGAACCAGGGCACCTCGTCGAACGGCGCGCCCGCGCCGAGCATGGCCAGGGCCGCCGCCCGCCCCTGCTTGCGGGCGTTCTGCCAGTGTTCGACCCGCAGCCTGCGGCCGAACAGCGGATGGTCGAGGTTCGCGACGTCGCCGGCCGCGAAGATGCCCTCCTCGCTGGTCCGGAACCGAGCGTCGACCAGGATGCCGTTGTCGACCTGGAGGCCGGCCGCCACCGCCAGCTCGGTGGCCGGTTCGACCCCCAGTCCGACCACCGCGAAGTCGCACCCCAGCCGCTCGCCGCTCGCGGTGACGGCGCATTCGACTCTCCCGCTCCCTTCGAACGCCCGGAGGCGGTCGTTCGACACCAGCCGGACGCCATGGTCCCGGTGGATGCCGGCCAGGACCCGCCCTACCTCGGGCCCCAGGACGCGCTCCAGGGGAACCGCGCCGCCGTCGATGGCCGTGACCTCCACGCCCAGTCGCCGCAGCGAGGCGGCCACCTCCGAGCCGATGAACCCCATCCCGGCGACCACCGCCCGGCTCCCGGAGTCGGCGTCGGCCCGGATCGCCTCGCACTCCTCGACGGTCCGCAGGGCATGGACCCCGGGGAGGTCGAGACCCGGGATCGGGAAGCGTCGGTTGCGGGCACCCGTGGCCAGGAGGAGCCGCTCGAACGGGACCTCCTCGCCGTCGTGCATCGTGACCCGCCGGCGCCGGGGGTCGATCGCCGTGGCCCGCATCCCGAGCCGGAGCTCGATCCCCTCGTCCGCGTAGGACGCCTCCGGGTTGACCAGCGCCTCGTCGAACGGGGTTTCCCCGCGCAGGAGCGACTTCGAGAGGGGCGGCCGCTCGTAGGGGTGGCGGGGTTCGGCCCCGATCAGCGTGATCGGCCCGTCGAACCCTTCATGGCGAAGGGCGGCGGCCGCCGTCCCGCCGGTCAGGGCGGCTCCCACGATGACGATGGGGTCGCCGGTGGTCATCCCACGTCCTGGGGGGCCAGGTCCTTCTCGGCCGGCCCCTGGAGGACCACGCCGTTCGAGTCGTACCGCGAACCGTGGCATGGGCAATCCCAGGTTCGCTCGGCGTCGTTCCAATCGACCGTGCAGCCCATATGGGTGCAGCGGGGGGAGACCGCGTGCACGCGTCCCTCCTCGTCCCGGAACACCGCCAGCCGCCTCCCGCCCACGTCGACCACCCCGCCGTGGCCGGGCTCGATATCGTCAAGCGTCCGGCCGGTGGTCTTGACGATCAGCACGTCGGCCGGTCCCCGGTGGGCGACCTCGTTCGGCACCGAACCGAGGAAGTAGCGGCGCGCGCCCGACATCCCCCGGTTCCCCACGATCACCAGGTCGATATCCTCGGTCTCGGCGATCGCGCAGATCTGATCGGCGGGATCGCCCTGGACTACGCGGGGTTCGAGGTTGATGCGAACCGGCCCGCCGCCGGCTACCTCCTCCAGGACGATGGCCCCCACGATCGGATCGCCCACGTACACGAGATAGACGGTGCCCCGGAGCACCACCGCCAGCTCGAAGGCCAGCCGGACGGCCTCCGCCGCGGTCGGGGAGCCGTCGGTGCCGACCAGGATCTTCTTCCAGCCCCGGTCCGGCCTCCGGCCGGAGCGTGCCTTGTGGGTGGTATCGATGATCAGCACGTCGCACAGAGCCGCGTGGGCGATGCGGTCCGGCACGCTGGCCAGCTTGAACCGGGCTGCATCGCCCATGCCCTTGTTCCCCACGACGATCAGGTCAGCCTCATGTCGCTCCGCGGCGGCGAGGATGGCCTCGGTGGGGTCCGCGGTGGTGAGCTCGGCGACGGCTTCGACGCCCTGCCGCTCGGCCGCCCTGCGAGCGCGTTCGACGAATCCCTCGGCCATCTGACGGGTGATCCTGGGCGGTCCGAACGCCGACACGCTGACCAGCCTTCCGCGCGTCCGCTTCACCAGGCGGATCGCGGCGTCCCGGGCGGCGGTGGCCGTGATGGAGCCGTCGGTGCCGACGACCACGGTCTTGTATGCCACGGCGGCGCTAGGGGACCGTGAGGGTCCCGGTCATGGAGGTTGGGTGCACGTCGCAGCGGAAGAAGTACGACCCGGCCTGCAGCGCCGGCACGTGGTAGACCACCGCCTTCGGCCCGGTGACGAGGTCACCGCGGAACAGGACCGTACCCGCCGATCGGTCCGTGTAGATCGCCACGTTGTGGGCCGTGCCGCCGTCCTCGTTGTCGAACCCGATGGTGAACGCCGTGGACGCGGGCGCGGTGAGCGAGCTGGTGTCGAAGGCGACGTTCTTCGCCGTGATCTGAATGGTCGTCTTCGGCAGCTTCGAACCCGCCGCCGCCGCGCTCTGGCCGAGGGTCGGCTTGAGGACCATGAGGTACACGATGGCCAGGAGGCCGACGAACCCGATGATCGCCACCGTCATCGGCCGCCCGGAGCCCAGGACGCCGTCGAACTGCTCGCGGGTGACGGCCTCCGAGCCGCCGGCGATCGCCCGGGAGATGAACCGGATCCGCTTGTAGTACGGGGAAGCGATCGCGTACATGGCGAGGGTGACCACGACCAGGATGCCGATGGCCCCCCAGATCCACGTCTGGTTCCACAGGTGCCCAAGGAAGGCGGCCGTGATGCCACCGGCCAACAGGATCGCGAACGAGATGTAGAAGGCCCGGATGGACGCCACCGAGAGGGCCATCAGGTCGTTGACCTTGACAGGGTCGCGTTCGGTCCGAAGACGGAACAGGACCGCGATGGAGACCCCGTGGGCGGCGAGGAAGCCCAGCACGCCAACGATATGGACGAACACCATCCATTGATACATGGGGCCCAATGGTACGGGGGCCGCCCGCCGGTGGCACGCGGTCGTTGGTCGGGGGGCGGGCTCAGAAGGCCGCGAACCGGACGACCATGGCCGCGCCGAACACCAGGCAGTAGATGGCGAACGGGGTCAGCGTCCGGGTCTGGAAGTAGCGGATCAGGAACTTCACCGACAGGTACGCCGCGGCCCCGGCCACCACCCCGCCCACGATGGCCTGGGCCCGGATGCTGTGCCACTTCGGATCCAGGAGGTCGGGGATCTTGTACACGCCCGCCGCGAGGATGATGGGCGTGGCCAGCAGGAAGGAGAACCTGGCGGCGTCCTCGTGGTTCAGCCCCCGGACCAGTCCGGCCACCATCGTGATGCCGGACCGGCTGATGCCGGCCAGGAGCGCGGCGACCTGTGCGACGCCGACGAGGCCGGCCTCCTTGTACTCGAGGGTCTCCAGCCGGCGGACGTCGGTGCCCGCCTTGGTGCCGTGGCGGACGGCGACCTCCCGGACCTCGGCCCGGCGCCGGTAGCGTTCGCCGGCCAGGAGGATCACCCCATTGACCATGAGGAAGATCGAGGCCGCCAGCGGCTTGGCGAAGACCACCCGGAAGGCGTGTTCGAGCAGGACGCCCGTGATGCCCGCGGGGATCGTGGCCACCACCAGGAGCCAGGCGAGGCGTTCGTCGCTGGTCTCGACCTTCCGCGTGCGGATCGAACGGAAGAACGCGGCGATGATCCGCTTCCACTCATTCCTGAAGAAGATCAGCAATGCGATGGCCGTCCCCACGTGCAGCGTGACCAGGAAGGCCAGGAAGAACGATTCGGGCTGCGACTGCGCGTGCGCCAGGCCGTGCCACCCGGGGATCAGCGAGGGGATGATCACGGAATGCCCCAGGCTGGAGATGGGGAACAGCTCGGTCACGCCCTGCAGCAGGCCCATGACGATGGCCTGGAACCATGTGAGCACGAAGAAGCCTCCCGAAGCCGATGGCGTGGACGCGGCGCGAGCCCGAACCTACCAAGAGGTCACGCTCGGGACAACAACCTGTAACGCGTCTCCGTACGGATCCCGGCAGGGTGGAGACGGACTGCCTATGGGGCCTCATGACGGTCGAGCAGGTCGCTCTCGGAGGGACCGATGGTGGACAGCCGCTCGAGGATGTGGCGGTCGTGGTCGTAGGACAGGAGATCGAGCGCCTCGTCCGGGGACAGCCAGCGGAGCTCGTCGACCTCGGCGTTCGGCCGGAAGGCCCCGTCCAACGGGACCATCTCCCAGTAGCGGACCACCTTGCGTCGTCCCTTTCGGTCCGAGTACGAGCTGTCGCCCAGGTATCGGCCCAGGCGGCATCGCATGCCGGTCTCCTCTTCGACCTCGCGGAGGGCACCGTCGGCATGGTTCTCGTCGGGGAGCAGCTTGCCCTTGGGCAGGCTCCAGTCGTCGTAGCGGGGGCGGTGGACCAGCGCGATCTCGACGGTCCCGCCCGGTCCCGGCCGCCACACGGCCCCCCCGGCCGCCTGTACGGTCTCCTGGCTCATCCCGCGACGATACCCGGCCGGTGAGGGGTGGCATCCGGGCCGCGCCCCCCACGTGAACCGAACTATCCTTCCCGGTATGGCGCCGCGACGTTCTTCCCTTGCCGGCGCTGGGGATCCGCCCGGACCGGCCGGCGTCGAGCGCGAATGGCAATTCGATGCCGTCCACCTCGCCCCCATGCAGCGATGGCTGGGACGGCTCGAGGGCGGTCCGATCCACCTGGTGCCCGGCAGGACGCGCAGCCACGTCGACGTGTACTACGACACCGCCGATCTTCGGATCCACCGGGCCGGACGGACGCTTCGGATCCGGCGAACGGGACGGAATGCCGAAGCCACCCTGAAGGCGCGGGGAGGGCAGGACGAAGGGCTTCGGCAACGCGCCGAGCTGACCGAGGCCCTCGCCGTTCCCGACCCGACGGCGTTGATCCAGAGCGACGGGGAGGTCGGGAGGCGGGTTCGCGACATCGCCGGCCGCCGGCCGCTCCGGCGGCTGTTCGAGGTTCGGACCCACCGTCAGGTCTACCTCTTGCAGCTCGAGGGGACCCAGACCGGGGAGGTCGCCATGGACCGCACCGTGATCGGCTTGGACGGCGTGACCGAGCCCGCCCGGCTCCGGCGGGTGGAGGTCGAGGTCGGCGATCCCTCGCGGCCCGAGATCCAGGGGTTCGTCGACCGGATGCGGCGTGAGTGCGGCCTTCAGCCTGCCGGACTGTCGAAGTACGAAGCCGGGTTCCTGGCGTGCGGGCTCGAGGTTCCGGCGCCGCGGGACCTGGGCCCGACCACGGTCGACCCGGAGGGTTCCGTCGGTGCGCTGGTCTTCGCGGTGCTCCGCCGGCACTTCGCGGACGCGCTCGCGCACGAACCGGGTACCCGCCTCGGCGACGACCCTGAGGAACTCCACGACATGCGGGTGGCCGTACGGCGCCTCCGCGCGCTCATGGGCATCTTCTCGGACGTCGTCCCCGTCCGGAGGGTGCGCCTGCAGGACGAGCTGCGCTGGCTGGCCGGGCTGCTCGGCGCGGTGCGGGACCTGGACGTGCAGATCGAACAGACACGGCGATGGGACGCCGAACGCGAGCCGGGGGACTTCGGCGCGCTGGGTGCGCTCGTGGCGATCCTGGAACAGCGGCGGGTCCTGGCTCGCCGGGAGCTGATCGAGGGCCTGGACTCCCGCCGGTACGACCGGCTGGTGGAGGGGTTCGCCTCGTTACTGCGGCGCGGCCCCCTCCGGCGGGTCCCCGCATCGGTCGCACCGGCCCTGGCGGCCGTCCCGGATGTGGTCCGTGCGAGGTACCGCGAGGTCCGCGAGGGCGGACGCAGCCTGGAGCCCGGGTCGCCGCCGCCGGCCTTCCACAAGCTGCGGATCCGGTGCAAGAAGCTCCGCTACGCGCTGGAGGCCGTGACCGATCTCTACGGGCAGCCGGCCCGCGACGTCATCCGCCGGTTGGTCGTCCTGCAGGACGTGCTCGGGGAACACCAGGATGCTCAGGTGGCGATCGAGCGGCTCCGGACACTGGCCTCGACCCCGGACCTGGCGCTCCCGCCCGAAGCCGTCTTCGCCATGGGGGAGATGGCCGAGTGGTACGCGCACCACGCCGTCGAGCTCCGCAGGTCCTTCGGGAAGCCGTTCGGACGGCTGCCGAAGCGCTGGAAACGGCTTCGCACGGCCATGGCCGCCCGCTCGCACGCCGCCGCGGCCTCCCGGCAGGTGGTCCCCCGGGTTCGACTCGCTCCCGTCCCGCCTCCGGTGGTCCCCGAGGTTTCGGACGGCAGCTCCGCGGCGCCGGTTGAGCCGGCGACCATCCCGGCGGCCGAACCACCCGTCCCCGGGAGCTGACCGGGCAGCATGGACCTGTACCTCGTTCGCCACGGGATCGCCTTCGACCAGGACGCCGAACGATGGCCGGACGACAGCCGCCGGCCCCTGAGCCCCGAGGGGGAGGAGCGGTTCCGGCAGGCCGCTCGCGGCCTGGGCACGCTCGTACCTTCGGTCGACGTGCACCTGGCCAGCACGTTCGTTCGCGCTTGGCAGACCGCCAAGCTCTTGACCGAAGAGGCCGGGTGGCCGAAGCCCGAGCCGGCCCGGGAGCTCGAGTCGGGCACCGATCCGAAGCGGATGCTGGCCTTGCTGGCGAAGGTGACGACCGGCGGGTCCGTCGCCATGGTCGGTCACGAGCCGGACCTCAGCGAGTTCGTTTCCTATCTGCTGACGGGCTCGATGAGCAAGGTGTTGGTCGAGATGAAGAAGGGATCGGTGGCGTGCCTCGGTCTGGACGGCAGAACGGCGCCGGGGTCAGCTTCCCTCCGCTGGCTTCTCACGCCCAAGGCGCTCCGAGGCCTGGGCGACTGACGGCTGCGCGATCGGGACCGCGCCTTCGTCCGAGCCCATGGTCCGAACCACGCCCTGGATGATCTGGCGCATCGAACGGAACGTGTCTGCGATCGAACCGCGGGCGTCCACCACCTGGAAGCCGTACCGGCCGGCCAGCTGGCGGAACTCGGCCAGCAGCATCTCCTGGTAGCGCACGAAGTTGTGGTACAGGTCCTGGCCGCGCAGATAGTCCTGTCCCGACTCCCAATAGTCGAACCCCGAGCTTCGAAGGATGCGGCTGAGCAGGTTCTGCACGTCCACGTCGAGGTAGATCACGCAGTCGGGCACCACCGCGAACGCGTAGAGGTTCTCCAGCCAGTCCAGCTCGACGCCACGGACGACGGCCCGGGCGATCAGGGAGAACACGTACCGGTCGGCGATGACCACCATCCCGGCCCGGAGGGCGGGCAGGATCTGCCGCTCCAGCCTGTCCCAGAAGTCGGTCGCGTAGAATAGGTTCAGGGTGATCGGGTCGAGCGTGTGGCCTTCCTTCGCCCGTTCGATCCCGGGTCCGGCCAGGTCGGAGCGGCGCAGGCCGGTGTCCAGCACCGCGTAGCCCTGGTCCTCGAGCCACTCCTTCAGCAGGCGGACCTGCGTCGAACGCCCCACCCCGTCGGTCGATTCGACCACCACCAGCCGGCCGGGGACGGCGACGTCCTCGACGCCGGGAGGGCGGATCCCCATGAACCGGAGCTCGGTCACCCCTTCGCACTCCTCATGGCAGGGTGCGGGTCGGCTTCCCCTGCTGTTGCAGGTACCGGCCCAGGAGGCCTTCCTCCTGCAGCACCTGGCTGACGCCCCCGCCGTCGAACCGCATCACGCCCGGCAGATGGGGCCGAACGAGCTCGCGCATGCGCTGTTGCTGCCGGATGAGGTTCTCGGTTGCGTCCATCCGCACCAGGCCGAACTCGTCGACCAGCTTCTCGTATTCAGCCTGGATCAGGCCCTGGTAGATCCGGAACGACTCCTCCGGGTCCGGGTTGAGGTCGAGGTCCAGGCCGGCCTCGTAGTACTTGAACGACGGCCGCCCGTCCGTGATCCGGCGGACGGCCTCCGTCAGCGGCACGTCGAAGTAGAACGCCAGGGTTGGCTTGACCGCGAACGAGTAGAGCTTGCGGAGCCACGTCCCGTCCAGGCCACGAACGGCGTCGCGGGCGAAGGCCGTGTAGACGTAGCGGTCCGCGACGACCACCGCGCCGGCCTGCAGGGCGGGCAGGATCTGCGCGTAGATCCGGTCGGCGAAGTCGGCCGCGTGGATCAAGCTGAAGGAGACGGGTGACAGCAGGCGCCGCTTCTTCCCGCGACGGGTGGTGCTCTTCACGATCGGGGAGGAGTTCCACTCGCTGAACACTACGACGTAGCCCTGGCTGACCAGCCACTTGCTGAGCAGGTCGAGCTGGGTGCTCTTCCCCGAGCCGTCAACCCCTTCGACGATGAGCAGGCGGCCCGGAAGCTTGGGGTCCTCATCCACGGTCGTCGGACCTCCCGTCGGGCTGGATGACCAGCCGCTTGCCGAACACTCTACGCAACCGTCGCGCCATGGCCTCCCGCCGCCATTCGTCGAAGACGGGCGCTTCGAGCAGCACGGTCCCCCCGCGAACCTCGCACCGGATGCCCTCCTCGCCGCCCGGCGGCAGCCGATGTTCGATCTGGTCGGCGATGGCCAGCATGGTGCTCGCCCGGGCGACCGATTCGCGATCGGCGGGGCTCAGGAGTGGCCGGTACACCTGGACCCGCATCTTCTCGTCCCCGGCCTGGCGGACCACGGCCGCCAGCAGGGCGAGCCTGCGGTGCGAGAACCCGATCAGGTCCGCCCGGACCAGCATGTCGGCGGTGTGCTCGAACCGCCGGTAATAGTCGATGCTCCGCCCGACGTCGAGGATGGCCGCCGCCTCGTCCAGCCGCTCCAGGAATCCAGGGCCGGCCTTCGGCTCGAGCGCGGCCGCCAGCTCCCGGACCGCCGCTACCCGCCGCCGGGCTCGCGTCGGGTCCCACGTGGCGAACCGAGAAGCCAGGGCGTCGATCGAACTCCTCCGGACCTCCTCGATCGCCGGTGGCGGTTCGCCGATCGCGTCGTACACCAAGCCTTCCCGCAGGCCCTGGCCGGACACGAGGACATCGGGCGCTCCGAAGACCTCCATAGCGGTGAGTGCGACCACCGCACCGCCGGCGATGGAGTCGGCGCGCTCGGAGCTGAGGCCGGCGATCGCCCGGCGCCGGGCCAGCCGCCGCGAGACCAGGATCCGGGTCAGGCCGTCGAGCCGGGACGAGGTCAGCGTGTACCCGTGGAGCCGGGGGATGGGATAGCCCCGGCCGTACCGATCGATCTTCGCCAGGTTCCGGACCGTGCCGCCGGTCCCAACCAGCTGTTCCCCTCCCTCCAGCCGGCCGACACCGGACTCGGCCAACAGGGTTCGAACGTGACCGGCGAGGGCGTCGACCTCCGCGGTCGCCGGCGGGTCGGAGGTCAGGAAGCGGTCGCTCATCCGAAGGGCGCCCAGCGGGAGGGTCCACGTCTTCACCAGCTCCCGGCCCCGGAACCGGCTCAGCTCTACGCTGCCTCCACCGATGTCCATCAGCATCCCGTCGGCCACGGGCAGCCCGCGAACGGCCCCGAGATAGGCATACCGGGCTTCGGTCTCGCCGTCGATCACCACCACCCGGATCCCGGCGTCGCGCAGGCATCGCCGGACAAGCTCGTCGCCGTTGGCCGACTCGCGCACGGCGGAGGTCGCCACGGCCAGGATCTGTCCGGCGCCCGAGCTGGTGGCGATGGCCCGGAAGTCGCGGAGCGCTCCCACGGTGTGCTCGATCGTCCGTTCGGAGAGGGTGTCGCCGTCGCGAAGATCGAGGGCCAGGCGGAGCGGCGACCGACCGTCGGCCAGGATCTCGAGGTGCCCGAGTTCGTCCAGTCGGAACAGGACCACGCGGCCGGAGTTCGAGCCGACGTCGATCACGGCCAGCGGGGTGGACGGGGCGTCGAGGGGGAGAGGCAGAACGCGTTCGTTCGATCGGGTGGCCACGGCGCTCCCACCATCATTCCAGGAACGCCCTCGTCGATGCGGCCTGGTGGGGGTCGGCGACAGTTCCTGGATGACGTCGTCGTGCTGGAGCACCCGACCCGCGCGGCCGATCGCGGGTGAGGTGTTCAAACGTTCACGCTGCGTTCACCTTTCGGCCCCGGTCGATTCATGAAGCCCATCTAGCGTCGGGCTCGTGGCTGACCTGATCCACCAAGCCCGCCCAGACGGAAGGCCGAACCCCGGGTCTGCGATCCGGGAAACCGATCACCCGGCCTCCCCGCCGATCCGAAGAGGTTCCCGAGCACTTCTCTCCCATCCCGGGCCGGCCCCGCCCCCGCAGAAGGAGGATCCGATGCACGCTCCCAAGAAGTCGTCCGCCCTGCTGGCCGCGGCCCTCGCGCTGGCCGTCATGGCCGCCGCATGCAGCAAGAGTCCGAACTCCGGCACCTCCGACAGTTTCAAGGGCGTCGGCCTGACCGGCGCCGGGTCGACGTTCGCGCAGCCGATGTACGCCGAATGGGCCAGCAGCTTCCACAAGGTCGAAACCGGCGCCGCCGTCAACTACCAGGGGGTCGGCTCGGGAGGAGGGGTGCAGCAGTTCACCTCGAAGACCGTGGATTTCGGCGCGACCGACGTCCCGCTCCAAACCGATGAGATCGCGGCCGTGAAGAGCCCGTGGGTCGAATTCCCGAGCTGCCTGGGGGGTGTGGCGGTCGTCTACACCGTCGAGGGGCTGCAGACCGGGCTGAAGCTCGACGGTCCGACGATCGCCGACATCTTCACCCAGAAGGTGAAGTCCTGGAGCGACCCCGAGATCGCGAACCAGAACCCGGGCGTCACGCTCCCCGGCACGCCGATCACCCCGGTCGTCCGGGCCGAGGACTCCGGGACCACCGCGGTGTTCAGCGGGTGGCTCCAGAAGGAGGCCCCCTCCTCAGGCATCCAGAAGAGCAAGAGCAGCACCACCTGGCCGTCGGGCCTGCAGAAGGCCAATGGGAACGCGGGCGTGGCCGCCGGAGTCAAGCAGGACAACGGCGGGATCGGCTACGTGAGCTACGACTTCGCGGTGACGGCCGGCCTGTCGACCGCGCAGATCAAAGCGCCCGACGGAAGCTACGTGAGCCCGAGCATCCAGTCGATCACCGCGGCGGGCGGGGGTCTGTCCTTCCCCATCTCGCCCGACACGAACATCCTGGACTCGAGCGCGGCGGGCGCCTACCCCATCGCCAGCACCACCTACGTCCTGATCTACAAGGGCCAGACCAAGCAGGACGTGGCCCAGACCCTGGTGGATTTCTGGCACTGGGCGCTCACGAAGGGCCAGAGCGAAACCAACGCCGTCAACTACGCACCGCTGCCGTCCTCGGTGGCCCAGGGCGCGCTGGCTCAGCTCGCCCAGGTCACGGTGAACGGCAAGCAGGTCACCCCTTCGGCCGACGAGTAAGCGAGACGGGGTGGCGGCGGTCGGTCCGAACACGCGCGGGGGGGAAGCGCCGCCGGTTCGCCGGCGACGCTTCCGGCCGGGCGACCTGGTGTTCCGAGGCTCGTCGGGCGTCGTCGCCGTCGGCCTCCTGGTCCTCCTCGCGCTGATCGTCTGGAACCTCTCGGCCAACGGGAGCCGGGCCTTCTCCCGGTTCGGCTTCGGGTTCATCACGGGCCGCGAGTGGAACGCGCTCACCAACCACTTCGGGGCGCTGCCCTACATCTTCGGAACGTTGGTGACCTCGACCATCGCCATCGCCCTCGCGGTCCCCATCTCGGTCGGTCTAGCGCTCTTGGTGAACGAGATCCAGGTGGGCTGGGTCCGCAACCCGCTGACCGTGCTGGTCGACCTCCTCGCGGCCATCCCCAGCGTGGTCTACGGACTGTGGGGCCTGTTCATCATGGCTCCCATCTTCGACAAGCATGTCGAACCGTTCCTGTATCGCACGGTGGGGAAGATCCCGGGGTTGGGCGTGCTGTTCCATGTCCCGGTGGTGACCTCGACCGTCGTGGTGGCCGGCGTCCGGCACACCCAGGTGGTACCCCAGACCGCGGGCGGCGACCTGTTCACGGCCGGGGTGATCCTGGCCATCATGGTCCTGCCGATCGTCACCGCGGTGACCCGCGAGGTGATCGCGGTCGTCCCCCGGGACCTCCGCGAGGCTGCCCTGGGCCTGGGCGCGACCCGGTACGAGGCGATCCGGATGTCCGTGCTCCCCTACGCCCGGAGCGGGATCGTCGGCGCCGTCATGCTCGGCCTCGGCCGAGCGCTGGGGGAGACGATCGCCGTCGCCCTGCTGGTGGGCAACGACGCGTCGATCCACGCCTCGCTCCTGAAGGCCGGCTACACCATCCCGGCCATCATCGCCAACAACTTCCGTGAGGCGAGCAACGTCGGGCTCGAACGAAGCGCGCTCCTGGCATTGGCGGTGCTCCTCATGGGGATCGCGTTGATCCTGGCCGCCCTCTCGCGGTTGCTGGTCCGGCGGACCGCCGGGCTGATCGAGCGGAAGGACGCCAGCGAAGCTGGCAGCGCGCCTGCCCTCCAGGTGAGCGGATGATCGCCGCCGGCGCGATGGCCAGGCCGCTGAGCAGAACCCGAGTCAGCGCGGTCCGGCGTGCCAAGAACCGGGCGTTCACGGCCGCGCTCTGGGCGTGTGGCTTCCTGGCCGTGCTCCCCCTGGTGTTCATCGCGGCCTATGTGATCGCGAGGGGCGTCACCGCGCTGAACCTGTCGTTCTTCACCCAGACCCCGCAGCCGCCGGGGCTTCCCGGCGGGGGCATCGAACAGTCGTTCATCGGCACCGGCATCATCGTGGGGATGGCCACGCTGCTCTCGGTGCCCATCGGGATCCTCACCGCCGTCTACCTATCGGAGTACGGCCGGGGCCGCCTGGCCGCCACGGTCCGTTTCGTGGCCGAGGTCCTGCTGTCCACGCCGTCGATCGTTGCCGGGGCGTTCATCTGGTCCCTGGTCGTGGTGACGCTGGGGCACTTCTCGGCCATCGCCGGCTCCCTGGCCCTGACCGTTCTGATGTGGCCGATCATCGCCCGGGCCACCGAGGAGATCCTGCGTCTGGTGCCCCAGGAGGTACGGGAGGGCGGCCTCGCCCTGGGCCTGCCCCGGTGGAAGGTCATCCTCCGGTTGGTGGTGCCCACCGCGGGAGCGGGGATCTTCACGGCGGTCATGCTGGCGGTGGCCCGCGGGCTGGGTGAGACGGCCCCCATCCTGCTCACCGCGCTGGGGAACGACTTCGTGAACACGAACCCGGGACAGCCCACGGACGCGGTGACGCTGCGGATCTACAACTACGCGCAGAGCGCCTTCCCCGGGCTGCACACCATCGCATGGGGCGGCGCGATCACCTTGCTCGCCGCCGTGTTGCTCCTCTCGATCACGGCCCGGGTGTTGTCGAGCAGGCAGCAGAGTAGGGTCGGATGAACGTGACCAGCGAACTCGGATCGGTAGCGGCTCCGGACTCCCCCCGGCGACCGATGCCTTCGGCGGACCAGGGGCAGAACGGCACGTCCGCGGAGGTGAGGAGGATCGACGTCTGGGAGCTGAACGCGTGGTTCGGATCGAACCACGTCCTGCACGATGTCTCGATGGCCGCCGAGCCGCGGGCCGTCACGGCCGTCATCGGCCCGAGCGGGTGTGGGAAGTCCACGTTCATCCGCTGCCTGAACCGGATGCACGAGGAGATCCAGGGGGCGCGGGCTTCCGGCAAGGTGGTGTTCGACGGCCTGAACATCTACGACCCCGGGGTCGACCC